>NZ_NCVI01000015.1:0-74472 GCF_002096895.1 Streptococcus mitis
AATCCTGCTCCCGCAATAAGGCTCGGTAGCTCAGTTGGTAGAGCAATGGATTGAAGCTCCATGTGTCGGCGGTTCGATTCCGTCTCGCGCCATTTATATATTTTGGAAGGGTAGCGAAGAGGCTAAACGCGGCGGACTGTAAATCCGCTCCTTCGGGTTCGGGGGTTCGAATCCCTCCCCTTCCATTTTACGGGCATAGTTTAAAGGTAGAACTAAGGTCTCCAAAACCTTCAGTGTGGGTTCAATTCCTACTGCCCGTGTTAATAAAATTATGGCGGGTGTGGTGAAGTGGTTAACACACCAGATTGTGGCTCTGGCATGCGTGGGTTCGATCCCCATCACTCGCCTATTTTATATTATTGGGGTATAGCCAAGCGGTAAGGCAAGGGACTTTGACTCCCTCATGCGTTGGTTCGAATCCAGCTACCCCAGTTACTATTTGCCGGCGTGGCGGAATTGGCAGACGCGCTGGACTCAAAATCCAGTGTCCGCAAGGACGTGCCGGTTCGACCCCGGCCGCCGGTATAGTATAGAGTTAAGGAACGTTGTAAATCTTCGTTCCTTTTTTGTATCATTTTTGGTATAATAGTAGTTATTCAAATTTTATTTAGATTATGAAAGTGTAGGGAAGTATGTCTCGTTCTATCGATTTATTAAAACATCGGTATTTGAAAAATATTAAAGAAAATCCTGAATTGTTTGTCGGGATTGAGCTGGAATATCCTGTTACAAATTTAGAAGGGGATGCTACAGATGTTGAAGTTATCAAGCAGTTATTTCGTTATCTAGTTTCTGCTTTGAATTTAGCTGTAGAAAAGGTAGATGATTTTGGAAACCCTATTCAGTTAGTAGATCCGATAAGTCAGGATGCTATTTTATTTGAAGTTTCTTATACAACGATTGAGTTTGCATTTGGTAAGGCTGAAACGATACAAGAGGTTGAAGAACGTTTTAGTATTTATATGGAAGCAATCCAGAAGAAGTTAGCTGAATCAAATCATGCTATTGTTGGCTGTGGTATTCATCCCAACTGGGATAAAAATGAGAATTGTCCAGTGGCTTATCCACGCTATCAGATGTTGATGGACTATTTGAGTTTGAGCAGAAATGTGACTGAATCAGACTTACATCATTTCCCTGAATATGGCGCTTTTATCTGTGGGAGTCAGGTACAGTTGGATGTTTCAAAGTCTAACTACTTACGGGTGATTAATGCTTTTACTCAAATTGAAGCGGCTAAGGCTTATTTATTTCCAAACTCTGAGTTTTCGGGAGCAGATTGGGATACGAAAATTTCAAGGGATATTTTCTGGGAAGAATCGATGCATGGTATCTATCCAGAAAATGTCGGGGTCAATGCTAGACTCTTTAAAGATGAGGATGATTTTTTTGATTATCTAGATCATTCTGCAATTTTTACTGCGGAACGCGATGGGCAAACCTATTATTTTTATCCGATTCAGGCAAGGGACTATTTGGCTACAACTGAAATCCAAGCATATGCTCTTAATGGGGATGAGATTCTTATTTACCCTCAAGAGAAGGATTTTGAAACTCATCGTAGTTATCAGTACCAAGACTTAACGACTCGAGGAACAGTTGAGTTTCGTAGTGTGTGTACTCAGCCTCTAGAGAGAACCTTCGCTTCTGCAGCTTTTCACTTAGGATTGTTGGTTAATTTAGATAAGTTAGAAGCTTACTTAGAAACAGCGCCTTTCTTTAAAGAATTTGGGCGAAATTATAAGTTTTTAAGACGACAATTTTCTAAGAAGAAGCTTACAGATGAGGAAGAGACTGCGATTATTGAAATTTCCAAAGACTTACTCCTGCTAGCTGAGGAAGGACTGGAGATGAGAAATAAGCAAGAAATGACCTACTTACAGCCTTTGAAAGAAGAATTGAGCCTATAATTTCTCTTATAAAAGGAGAATTTTCTGAAAAATCATGATATAATGGATGAGACTATAGATAAAGGATAGAGAGTAATGACATTAGTTTATCAATCAACGCGTGATGCCAACAATACAGTAACTGCTAGCCAAGCTATTTTGCAAGGTTTGGCGACGGATGGTGGTTTATTTACACCGCTTACTTATCCAAAGGTAGATTTGGACTTTGACAAATTGAAATATGCTTCTTATCAGGAAGTTGCTAAGATTGTTTTGTCAGCATTTTTAGATGACTTTACAGCTGAAGAGTTGGACTACTGTATCAACAATGCCTACGATAGCAAGTTTGATACTCCAGCTATCGCACCATTAGTGAAATTAGACGGCCAATACAATTTGGAACTGTTCCATGGTTCAACAATTGCTTTTAAGGATATGGCCTTGTCTATTTTGCCATACTTTATGACAACAGCTGCTAAGAAGCATGGTTTGGAGAACAAGATTGTCATCTTAACAGCGACATCTGGTGATACTGGGAAAGCTGCTATGGCAGGGTTTGCGGATGTGCCTGGAACTGAGATTATCGTCTTTTATCCAAAGGATGGTGTCAGCAAGGTTCAAGAGTTGCAAATGACTACTCAGACTGGTGATAATACTCATGTTATCGCTATTGATGGTAACTTTGATGATGCTCAAACAAATGTGAAGCATATGTTTAACGATGTAGCCCTTCGTGAAAAGTTGGCTACCAATAAACTGCAATTTTCATCTGCCAACTCTATGAATATCGGTCGTTTGGTGCCACAGATTGTTTATTATGTTTATGCCTATGCTCAGTTGGTTAAGACTGGTGAGATTGTGGCTGGTGATAAGGTCAACTTCACAGTACCAACAGGAAATTTTGGAAATATCTTGGCTGCCTTTTATGCTAAGCAAATTGGTCTACCAGTTGGCAAATTAATCTGTGCTTCAAATGACAACAATGTTTTGACAGACTTTTTCAAGACACGTGTTTACGACAAGAAACGTGAGTTTAAAGTGACTACTAGTCCATCTATGGATATTTTGGTATCTTCAAACTTGGAGCGTTTGATTTTCCATCTTTTAGGTAATGATGCGGTTAAAACAGCTGAACTCATGAATGCCTTGAACAAGCAAGGACAATATGAGTTGACAGACTTTGATGCAGAGATTTTGGACCTCTTTGCAGCTGAATATGCGACTGAGGAAGAAACGGCAGCAGAAATCAAGCGTATTTATGAGGCAGATTCTTATATCGAGGATCCACATACGGCGGTTGCCTCGGCAGTTTATAAGAAATACCAAGCGGCTACTGGCGATGTGACTAAGACAGTGATTGCTTCAACAGCGAGTCCATACAAGTTCCCAGTGGTTGCAGTAGAAGCTGTAACAGGTAAAGTAGGCTTGACTGACTTTGAAGCCTTGGCTCAATTACATGATATTTCAGGAGTTGCAGTGCCACCAGCAGTTGACGGGCTTGAAACAGTTCCTGTTCGTCACAAGACAACAGTGGCAGCTGCTGATATGCAAGCAGCGGTTGAGGCTTATCTAGGACTTTAAGACAGAGGGAGTAAACTCGGTTGGGAAACCAACTGAGTTTCTTTTCATCAGGAGGAAGGATTGTTTAAGAAAAATAAAGACATTCTTAATATTGCCTTGCCAGCTATGGGCGAAAACTTTTTGCAGATGCTCATGGGGATGGTGGATAGTTACTTGGTAGCCCACTTGGGCTTGATAGCTATTTCGGGTGTATCAGTAGCTGGCAATATTATCACGATTTATCAGGCGATTTTCATCGCTCTGGGAGCTGCTATTTCCAGTGTTATTTCAAAAAATTTGGGGCAGAAGGATCAATCTATGCTAGCCTATCATGTGACTGAGGCATTGAAGATTACCTTACTATTAAGTTTCCTTTTAGGATTTTTGTCCATCTTCGCTGGGAAAGAGATGATAGGACTTTTGGGGACGGAGAGAGATGTAGCTGAGAGTGGTGGACTCTACCTATCTTTGGTAGGCGGATCGATTGTTCTCTTAGGTTTAATGACTAGTCTGGGAGCCTTGATTCGTGCAACGCATAATCCACGTCTGCCTCTCTATGTTAGTTTTTTATCCAATGCCTTGAATATTCTTTTTTCAAGTCTAGCTATTTTTGTTCTGGATATGGGGATAGCTGGTGTTGCTTGGGGGACAATTCTGTCTCGTTTGGTAGGTCTTGTGATTTTATGGTCGCAATTAAAGTTGCCTTTTGAGAAACCGACTTTTGGTTTAGATAAGGAACTATTGACCTTAGCGTTGCCAGCAGCTGGAGAGAGGCTCATGATGAGGGCTGGAGATGTCGTGATCATTGCCTTGGTTGTTTCTTTTGGAACGGAGGCGGTGGCTGGAAATGCAGTCGGAGAAGTCTTGACCCAGTTTAACTATATGCCTGCCTTTGGCGTCGCTACTGCAACGGTCATGCTGGTAGCTCGAGCAGTTGGAGAGGATAATTGGGAAAGAGTAGCTAATTTGAGCAAGCAAACCTTTTGGCTTTCTCTGCTTCTCATGTTGCCCTTGACGCTTAGTGTCTATGCCTTGGGTATACCACTAACTCATCTCTATACGACTGATTCTCTAGCGGTGGAGGCTAGTGTGCTAGTGACACTTTTTTCACTACTTGGTACTCCTATGACGATAGGAACAGTCATCTATACAGCAGTCTGGCAGGGTTTGGGCAATGCTCGGCTTCCCTTTTATGCGACAAGTATAGGAATGTGGTGTATCCGCATTGGAACAGGATATCTGATGGGGATTGTGCTTGGTTGGGGCTTGCCCGGTATTTGGGCCGGAACCCTTTTGGATAATGGTTTTCGTTGGTTATTTCTACGTTACCGTTACCAGCGTTATATGAGCTTGAAAGGATAGGAAATGCAAAAAACAGCTTTTATTTGGGATTTAGATGGGACTTTATTGGATTCTTACGAAGCGATTTTATCAGGAATTGAGGAAACTTTTGCTCAGTTTTCTATTCCTTATGATAAGGAGCAGGTGAGGGAGTTTATTCTCAAGTTTTCTGTGCAGGATTTACTTGTGCAGGTGGCAGAAGAGAGAAAGCTGGATGTGGAAATGCTAAATCAGGTGCGTGCCCAGAGTTTGGCTGAGAAGAATGCTCAGGTAGTTTTGATGCCAGGTGCGCGTGATGTGCTAGCTTGGGCAGAGGAATCAGGAATTCAGCAGTTTGTTTACACTCATAAGGGAGACAATGCTCGTACCATTCTCAGAGACTTGGGTTTGGAATCTTATTTTACAGAGATTTTAACCAGTCAGAGTGGTTTTGTGCGGAAGCCAAGTCCAGAAGCGGCTAACTATCTGTTAGGCAAGTATCAGTTGGATTCTGAGAAGACCTATTATATAGGGGATCGGACTCTGGATGTGGAATTTGCCCAGAATAGTGGGATTCAAAGTATCAACTTTTTAGAGTCGACTTATGAAGGAAATCATAGGATTCAAGGGTTAGCAGATATTCCTTATATTTTTGGGGATTGGGAACGATAAGATTGTGTCAGTTTTGTGACAGAGACCTAACAAACTATTTCAAGTAACCAAGTTTGTTACAAGGAATAGACAGTTCTGTTAAATAGGCCCGAGAGGGCTTTTTTTCTGCATTTTTTGTGTTATGATAGACAGGTACTCATTTGAAAGGAATAGGAAAGAATGAAGAAAAGAATATTATTAGCTTCAACAGTAGCCTTGTCATTTGCCCCAGTATTGGCAACTCAAGCAGAAGAAGTTCTTTGGACTGCACGTAGTGTTGAGCAAATCCAAAACGATTTGACTAAAACGGACAACAAAACAAGTTATACCGTTCAGTATGGTGATACCTTGAGCACCATTGCAGAAGCCTTGGGTGTAGATGTCACAGTTCTTGCGAATTTGAATAAAATCACTAATATGGACTTGATTTTCCCAGAAACTGTTTTGACAACGACCGTCAATGAAGCAGAAGAAGTAACAGAAGTTGAAATCCAAACACCTCAAGCGGCTTCTAGTGAAGAGGTGACAACTGCGACAGCAGATTTGACAACCAATCAAGTGACCGTAGATGATCAAACTGTTCAGGTTGCAGACCTTTCTCAACCGATTGCAGAAGCGCCAAAAGCGGTAGAAACTACAAGTACAAAAGAAGTAGCAACAAATTCAGAAGTTGCAGAGACAGTTGCTACTGCAGAAGAAGTAGCACCATCTACAAATACTTCAACGTCAGAGGAGCAAACAGCCGAGACAAGCAATGCAGTTGCAGAGGCAACTCCTCAGGCAACAATTCCAGCTGAGAAAGAGGAAACACAAGCCAGCCCTCAAGCTGTTTCAACAGTGGAAGCAACTACAACGGCAGTAGAAGAAAAAGCAACCGAAACAACCGCAACAAGTTCAGAAGAAGCAAAAGAAGTAGCATCATCAAGTGAAGCTACAGCAGCAGTTTCTACTTATCAACCAGAAGAGGCGAAAACAGTTTCAACAACTTACGCGGCTCCAGCTGCGCCCGATTATGCTGGACTTGCGGTAGCGAAATCTGAAAATGCAGGCCTTCAACCACAAACAGCTGCCTTTAAAGAAGAAATCGCCAACTTGTTTGGCATCACATCCTTTAGTGGTTACCGTCCAGGAGATAGTGGAGACCACGGAAAAGGTTTGGCTATCGATTTTATGGTACCAGAAAGCTCAGAACTAGGGGATAAGATTGCGGAATACGCTATTCAAAACATGGCTAGCCGTGGTATTAGTTATATCATCTGGAAACAACGTTTCTATGCTCCATTCGATAGTAAATATGGGCCAGCTAATACTTGGAACCCAATGCCAGACCGTGGTAGCGTGACAGAAAATCACTATGATCACGTTCATGTTTCAATGAATGGATAAACCAGACTTGGTAATATCGTTTTTACGAATGAGATCTAGCTTTCGTGATAGAAAGCGAGTCTCGTTCGTTTTTTGTTTGTCATACTCTTCGAAAATCTCTTCAAACCACGTCAGTTTTATCTGCAACCTCAAAGCTGTGCTTTGAGCAACCTACGGCTAGCTTTCTAGTTTGCTCTTTGATTTTCATTGAGTATCAATATGAATGGAAATTTGAAGATTGATCAGGCTGCTTTGACCCGACATTTCAAAATTCTGGAAAAGGAAGGTTTGGTGGAGCGTCATCGTAATCCTGAAAATCAGCGGGAAGTGTTGGTAGAGGCTACGAAGTATGCTAAGGAGCAATTAGTGGTGAATCCACCTCTGCAGTATATCAAGGTTAAGGAAGAGATGGAAAGTATCTTAACAGAGTCTGAAAGAACAGAACTCAGCCGTTTAGTAAATAAATTGGTTTTGGGTATTGAAAATATAGAAATTTAAGGAGAAATAGATGTCAATTATGACAACCATTTTAGCAACGATTGTTGCTTTGGAGCATTTTTACATTTTTTATTTGGAAAGTATTGCAACGCAATCAGATGCGACTAGTCGTGTCTTTAACATGGACAAGGAAGAACTGGCTCGTCCGTCAGTAAGTTCATTGTTTAAAAATCAAGGGATTTATAATGCTTTGCTAGGAGTCTTTCTCTTGTATGGAATTTATTTCTCACAGAATTTAGAAATTGTGACTATTTTTGTTTTATTTGTGATTGGTGCTGCGGCTTATGGCTCTCTCACAGCAGATAAGAAAATTATTTTGAAGCAAGGTGGACCAGCTATTTTGGCCTTGATTAGTATTTTTCTCTTTAAATAAACTTTAATGCCGGTCAGATCCTCTCTAGTTCTTTTCACTCCAGAATAAGGGAAATATGTTATACTTGTTTTTAAGAAAAGAGTTTTATTGAATTTGTTTTGAGGAGTTAGAAATGAAAGTATTAGTGACAGGTTTTGAGCCCTTTGGAGGGGAAAAGGTCAATCCAGCCTTGGAGGCTATTAAAGGTTTACCAGCTGAAATCCATGGTGCTGAGGTCCGTTGTCTAGAAGTACCAACAGTCTTTCACAAATCGGCTCAAGTATTGGAAGAAGAGATGGACCGTTATCAACCTGACTTTGTCCTTTGTATCGGCCAAGCAGGTGGAAGGTCTAGCTTGACACCTGAGCGAGTAGCTATTAATCAAGATGATGCACGGATTCCTGATAATGAGGGTAATCAACCAATTGACCTTCCCATTCGAGCAGATGGTGCTTCGGCCTACTTTAGTAGTTTGCCGATTAAAGCGATGGTTCAAGCTATAAAAAAAGAGGGCTTGCCGGCCTCTGTTTCCAATACGGCAGGGACTTTTGTCTGCAATCATTTGATGTATCAGGTCCTCTATTTGGTAGAAAAGAAATTTCCCCATGTCAAGGCAGGTTTTATGCATATTCCTTATATGATGGAACAGGTGGTGAATCGACCGACCACTCCAGCTATGAGTTTAGTGGATATTAGGAGAGGGCTAGAAGCAGCAATCGGCGCCATTATAGAACATGGAGATCAGGATCTTAAGTTGGTAGGCGGAGAAACTCATTGATAGAAAAAAGCTTGAGGGGAAAAACCTTCAAGCTTTTGGACGTTTTCGAGCCAGTACTGCTCGGTAGAAAATTATTTTATTGATTTGAATGTAGGGTAGGAGTGAGAAACTAGCAATTCCAAAGGTAATCCAATTGAGGAAGTACCAAGGAAGGAGTTGTAGGTCTAGAATAAAGCGCTGAAATTTGTAGCCTTTCATCAGGAAACGGCTGGTTTTTAGGATTTGTCCTGGTTTGGCTTGTCCTAAATCTAGAGTATCACAGAGGAGAAATTCTACCTGCGAATAGGCATAGTATTGTGGAATATAGAGACTATTTCCTACAACTATCAAGAGGATACTTGCTAGAAAGTAAAGACCAAAGGCCATGAGGAAACGCTCAGTTTCAACTGACGTGAGATCCAGATTGGGAAACTCAGGGTGAAGGGCAACGAATTTCTTTGCAAGAAAGCTACTGTAAAAAAGGAAGTAAATTCCAAGCAAACTAGGAATGCTCCATAAGAAGAGATAGAAACGTTTGAGAAGGAGAGTCAAAAAGGTTTGTGAAAAGTACTCTTCGTTAAAGAGAGTGAGACTATTTTTGATGGATAGTTCTGTATCTGGATTCTTGATGAGTTTTAGGGTTGTATAGACTGAACTGGTTAGAAGTATTGTTCCGATAAAGGAAACTAATAATGGAAAGAGGTAGGCTTGGAATACACGGCCAAACACGCTTAAAAAGGGTTGTTCTAAAATAGACTCGTTGATACGCTCTAAGGGATTGAGGAAGCCAGACAAAATGACCAGCATGCTAGGTAAGAGATAGACGAGAAAGAGTCGGGGATTTTCAGCCTGAAATTGTCTGGCCTGCAGACGAATGGTTTTTAAATCAATTTTTGGGTATTTCATTCTCTCATTATACCATAGTTCGTGACAGTTCCAGCTTTTTTTGATAAAATCATACAGTATGCCCTTGGGCACAAAGTATGAACTGGGACTGTCTTTCCCAGCTTCGGAGGTAAAAAATGTCAGATTCACCAATCAAATATCGTTTGATTAAGAAAGAAAAACACACAGGAGCTCGCCTGGGGGAAATCATCACTCCCCATGGCACCTTCCCAGCACCTATGTTTATGCCAGTTGGGACACAAGCCACTGTCAAAACTCAGTCGCCTGAAGAATTGAAGGAGATGGGTTCGGGAATTATCCTGTCAAACACCTATCATCTCTGGCTTCGTCCTGGAGATGAACTCATCGCTCGCGCAGGTGGTCTCCACAAGTTCATGAATTGGGACCAGCCTATCTTGACAGATAGTGGTGGTTTCCAGGTTTATTCTCTAGCAGATAGCCGAAATATCACAGAAGAAGGGGTAACTTTTAAAAACCATCTCAATGGCTCTAAGATGTTCTTGTCACCAGAAAAAGCCATTTCTATTCAGAACAATCTAGGCTCAGATATTATGATGTCCTTTGACGAATGTCCTCAGTTTTATCAACCATACGACTACGTTAAGAAATCAATCGAGCGTACAAGCCGTTGGGCTGAGCGCGGTTTGAAGGCTCACCGTCGTCCGCATGACCAAGGATTGTTTGGGATTGTGCAAGGGGCAGGATTTGAAGACCTGCGTCGCCAGTCGGCTCATGACCTTGTCAGCATGGATTTCCCAGGCTACTCTATCGGTGGACTAGCAGTTGGAGAAACCCACGAAGAGATGAATGCGGTTTTGGACTTCACAACTCAACTGCTGCCTGAAAACAAACCTCGCTATTTGATGGGTGTGGGAGCGCCAGATAGCTTGATTGATGGGGTGATTCGTGGTGTAGATATGTTTGACTGTGTCTTGCCGACTCGTATCGCTCGTAATGGGACTTGTATGACCAGTCAAGGTCGTTTGGTTGTCAAAAATGCTCAGTTTGCTGAGGACTTTACGCCACTGGATCCTGAGTGTGATTGCTACACATGTAAGAACTATACACGCGCTTATCTTCGTCACCTGCTCAAGGCTGATGAAACCTTTGGTATCCGCTTGACTAGCTACCACAATCTTTACTTCTTGCTTAACCTGATGAAGCAAGTGCGACAAGCCATCATGGATGACAATCTCTTGGAATTCCGTGAGTATTTTATTGAAAAATATGGCTATAATAAATCAGGCCGTAATTTTTAAACTGGAATAGATATAAGCTAAAAATCCTAAGTTTTCTCTTGGGATTTTTCTTCTTTTTTTGATAGAATAAAGTGTATAATGAAAGGGAGAATAAACTCGTATGCGTATTAAATGGTTTTCCTTGATTAGGATTACAGGTTTACTTTTGGTACTCTTGTATCATTTCTTTCAGACAATCTTTTCTGGAGGATTTTTCGGGGTAGATGTCTTTTTCACATTTTCAGGTTTCCTGATTACAGCTCTACTCATCGAAGAATTTTCTAAAAATCATGAAATTGATTTGGTTGGATTTTTTAGGAGACGCTTTTATCGTATCGTTCCACCTGTGGTTTTGATGGTCTTGGTAACCATGCCTTTTACTTTCTTGGTTCGCCAAGACTATGTGGCTGGAATTGGGGGTCAAATTGCGGGTGTCTTAGGCTTCATGACCAACTTCTATGAACTCCTAACAGGTGGGAGTTATGAATCTCAGTTCATTCCTCATTTGTTTGTTCATAATTGGAGTCTGGCTGTTGAGGTTCACTACTATATCCTCTGGGGGTTGGCAGTTTGCTTCTTATCTAAGCAGGCTAAATCAAATGGTCAGTTGAAGGGAATGGTCTTTCTCTTATCTGCTGCTGCCTTCTTGATCAGCTTCTTCTCCATGTTTATTGGTAGTTTTCTAGTAACCTCTTATTCCTCTGTTTATTTCTCCAGTTTAACTCATGTCTATCCATTCTTTTTGGGAAGTGTGTTAGCAACTATCGTAGGCGTTCGTCAGACGACTTCCCTAGTTAAGCAGTTGGATAAAATCTGGGATTTACGAAAGACCCTTTTAGTTTTTGGAGGAGGTTTTGGCTTCTTACTCATTTTGACCTTCTTTGTCAAATTTACCTATCTCTTTGCCTATCTTATGGGCTTCTTGCTTGCCAGTCTTGCTGCCCTTGCTATGATTCTGGCGGCGCGTGTCTTACATGAAAAGACTCCTAATATGCAGGAGCCAAAGATTATCAGCTTTTTAGCAGATACTAGTTATGCGGTTTATCTCTTCCATTGGCCTTTCTATATCATATTCTCACAGTTGACATCAAATCTTTTTGCTGTGTTACTGACTTTGATTTTTTCTTATGGCTTTGCCAGCCTATCATTTTATGTGTTAGAACCTTGGATTGCAGGAAAGGACACACCTATTCTACAAACTCTTCGTCCCCTGCCTCATATTCACACAATCCTTGCTGCAAGTACAGGAATCTTGGCCTTCATTGTCTTCGTAGTGACTTTGATGGCACCACAAGTGGGAGCGTTTGAGACAGACTTGACTGTCAATGGCTTGAAGCAAGCTGAAACAAATATTGGTCAGACCAAGTTGATGGCAGAACGAGCAGAAGCTGATAGTTTAGGAATTGCTGATGGCACTATGTTAATTGGTGACTCAGTGGCTTTAAGGGCAAATACAGCCCTGCAGACAGCCCTTCCTGGAGCACAGATTAACGCGCAGGTCAGCAGAACAACCAAGACTGCCAATGAAATCATGCTCAACAATAGTCAGAATAAATTTCTACCAAAGATGGTGGTTATTGCAACTGGGGTAAATAATCCTGAAAATTACAAGGAAGACTGGGATAGTATCGTAAAAAATCTTCCTAAGGGCCACCATATGGTTTTGGTGACTCCTTATGAAGGAGATAAGACAAAAGAGACCTATGCAATCGTTGAGAAAGAGGCTGCCTATATGAGAGAATTGGCAGAGAAGACTCCTTACATCACGATAGCAGATTGGAACCAAGTTGCTAAAGAACATCCAGAAATTTGGACTGGAACAGACCAAGTCCATTTTGGAAGTGACAATAGTAAAATTGAAGCAGGAGCTAAGTTATATGCAGATACCATTGCTGCAGCCTTGCAAACAGCTCAAGACAAGCCAGTCAAATCAAAATAACTTGTATTAAAAAGAGAAGAGTTGGAGAAATCCAGCTCTTTTAAAATATCTCTAGAAAATAGGTCTATACCATTTACAAATAAAAAAGAAAGGTTTATAATGTAATTGACATAATAAATTGTAGAATCAATCTTTTAAGGAGGTTAACATTATGCCTAACTATATTAAAGCGGATCAGTTTTTCTACCCACACGGAATTCGTCGTGGTGGTTACTTGGAACTTGTGGATGGCAAGTTTGGAAAACATGTCGAGCAGATTCCTGAGGGAGCTGAAGTGATTGACTATACAGGCTACAGCATTGCTCCAGGACTTGTAGATACCCACATTCATGGATTTGGCGGTGTGGATGTTATGGATAATAATATCGAAGGAACCCTTCATACCATGAGTGAAGGACTCCTCAGCATGGGGGTAACGAGCTTCTTGCCAACCACTTTGACATCATCTTATGAGCAATTGCTTGCGGTAACAGAAAATATTGGTGCTCGTTACCAGGAAGCAAGTGGAGCCAAGATTCGTGGAATCTATTTCGAAGGGCCTTATTTCACAGAGAAATACAAGGGAGCTCAAAACCCTGCCTACATGAAAGACCCTCGTATGGATGAGTTTCGTGCTTGGCAAAAAGCAGCAAATGGTCTGCTAAATAAAATTGCCCTTGCGCCAGAACGTGAAGGTGTAGAAGACTTTGTTCGTACGGTTACGGGCGAAGGTGTGACGGTTGCTCTTGGGCACTCAAACGCGACTTTTGATGAAGCTAAAAAAGCAGTCGATGCTGGAGCGAGTGTTTGGGTACACGCCTACAATGGCATGCGTGGGTTAACTCACCGCGAACTGGGTATGGTTGGAGCCATGTACCAATTGCCACATACCTATGCAGAGTTGATCTGTGACGGCCATCACGTAGATCCAAAAGCCTGCGAAATTCTTATCAAACAAAAAGGAACTGAAAATATTGCCCTTATCACAGACTGTATGACAGCGGGTGGATTGGAAGACGGCGACTACATGTTGGGAGAATTCCCAGTTGTCGTTGCCAATGGAACTGCTCGTCTCAAATCTACAGGTAACTTGGCGGGTTCTATTCTCAAACTCAAAGACGGTTTGAAGAATGTGGTTGACTGGAACATTGCCTCTCCACACGAAGCAGTTATGATGGCAAGCTTCAACCCAGCTAAATCCGTTCATATTGACGATGTCTGTGGTCAAATCCGTGAAGGCTATGACGCGGACTTTATCGTACTAGATAAAGATTTGGAATTGGTAGCAACCTACCTAGATGGCGTGAAACGTTATCAAGCATAAGAGAGAAAGCAGGAGTTAGAGCTTACTTTCTGTTCAGGTTTTATAAATGATAAACTGTACCCCAAAAGTTAGATTTTTTCTGTCTAACTTTCGGGGTGTTTTTGTTATGTGTAAAACAGAACTAAATTCACTAGGTAAATTATTCATCTAACTTTTTTGGGGGAGTACTGTTATGAAGATTTTTTAATTTCCTTAAATGAGTAGTAAGAATACAAATAAGGAAATTCTTTGTTGTCTTAAAGTGGCTTCCTTTTGTCTTTAGAAAATACCTCTAAATATGGTAAAATAGTAGGAGAATAATGTGAGGAAAATGAATGTCAAATAGTTTTGAAATTTTGATGAATCAATTGGGGATGCCTGCTGAAATGAGACAGGCTCCTGCTTTAGCACAGGCCGATATTGAGCGAGTTGTGGTTCATAAAATTAGTAAGGTATGGGAGTTTCATTTCGTATTTTCTAATATTTTACCGATTGAAATCTTTTTAGAAATAAAGAAAGGTTTGAGGGAAGAATTTTCTAAGACAGGCAATAAAGCTGTTTTCGAAATCAAGACTCTATCTCAAGAATTTTCAAATCAACTCTTGCAGGCCTACTATAGAGAGGCTTTTTCTGAGGGGCCATGTGCTAGTCAAGGTTTTAAGTCCCTTTATCAAAATTTGCAAGTTCGTGCTGAGGGCAATCAACTATTTATTGAGGGCTCTGAGGCGATTGATAAAGAACACTTTAAGAAGAATCATCTTCCTAATTTAGCCAAACAGCTTGAAAAGTTTGGTTTTCCAACTTTTACTTGTCAAGTAGAGAAAAATGATGTGCTGACCCAAGAACAGGAAGAGGCCTTTCATGCTGAAAATGAGCAGATTGTTCAAGCTGCCAATGAGGAAGCGCTCCGTGCTATGGAACAACTAGAACAGATGGCACCACCTCCAGCAGAAGAGAAACCAGCCTTTGATTTTCAAGCGAAAAAAGCTGCAGCTAAACCCAAGCTGGACAAGGCGGAGATTACTCCTATGATCGAAGTGACGACTGAGGAAAATCGTTTGGTCTTTGAAGGTGTTGTTTTTGATGTGGAGCAAAAAGTGACCCGAACAGGGCGTGTTTTGATCAACTTTAAAATGACGGACTACACTTCAAGTTTTTCTATGCAAAAGTGGGTTAAGAACGAGGAAGAGGCTCAGAAGTTTGATTTAATCAAGAAAAATTCTTGGCTCCGAGTACGTGGGAATGTGGAGATGAATAACTTCACACGCGATTTGACTATGAACGTGCAGGATGTGCAGGAAGTTGTTCATTATGAACGGAAGGATTTGATGCCAGAAGGTGAGCGTCGGGTTGAGTTTCACGCTCATACTAACATGTCGACCATGGATGCTCTGCCAGAGGTTGAAGAAATCGTTGCGACAGCTGCTAAATGGGGACACAAGGCGGTTGCCATCACGGACCATGGGAATGTCCAGTCCTTCCCACACGGCTATAAGGCGGCCAAGAAAGCGGGAATCCAGCTGATTTATGGTATGGAAGCTAATATCGTGGAGGACCGTGTCCCTATCGTCTATAACGAAGTGGAGATGGACTTGTCGGAAGCGACCTACGTGGTCTTTGACGTGGAAACGACGGGGCTTTCAGCTATCTATAATGACTTGATTCAGGTTGCGGCCTCTAAGATGTACAAGGGGAATGTCATTGCTGAATTTGATGAATTTATCAATCCTGGACATCCCTTGTCAGCTTTTACAACTGAGTTGACTGGAATTACAGATGATCATGTCAAAAATGCCAAACCACTAGAACAAGTACTACAGGAATTCCAAGAATTTTGCAAGAATACGGTCCTAGTTGCCCACAATGCCACCTTTGACGTTGGATTTATGAATGCCAACTATGAGCGTCATGGTCTTCCAAGGATTAGTCAGCCAGTTATTGATACACTTGAGTTCGCTAGAAATCTCTATCCTGAGTATAAACGTCATGGTCTCGGGCCTTTGACTAAGCGTTTTGGTGTGGCTCTAGAACATCACCACATGGCCAACTACGACGCGGAAGCTACTGGTCGTCTGCTCTTCATCTTTATCAAAGAGGTAGCAGAAAAACATGGTGTGACTGATTTAGCTAGACTCAACATTGATTTGATTAGTCCAGATTCTTATAAAAAAGCTCGGATCAAGCATGCGACCATTTATGTCAAGAATCAAGTAGGGCTAAAAAATATCTTTAAGCTGGTTTCCTTGTCTAATACCAAGTATTTTGAAGGGGTGCCACGGATTCCGAGAACGGTTTTAGATGCTCATCGGGAGGGTTTGATTTTAGGATCAGCTTGCTCTGAGGGGGAAGTTTTTGATGCGGTCGTTTCCCAAGGTGTGGATGCGGCGGTTGAGGTGGCTAAGTATTATGACTTTATTGAGGTTATGCCACCGGCTATCTATGCTCCCTTAATTGCTAAGGAGCAGGTCAAGGATATGGAGGAGCTCCAGACCATTATCAAGAGTTTGATAGAGGTTGGTGACCGTCTTGGCAAACCTGTTCTGGCTACGGGAAATGTCCACTATATCGAACCAGAAGAAGAGATTTACCGTGAAATTATTGTCCGTAGTTTGGGACAGGGAGCTATGATTAACCGGACTATCGGTCATGGGGAACATGCCCAACCAGCACCACTTCCAAAGGCTCATTTTAGAACGACTAATGAAATGTTGGATGAATTTGCCTTCTTGGGAGAGGAACTGGCTCGGAAATTGGTAATTGAAAACACCAATGCACTGGTAGAAATCTTTGAACTCGTTGAGGTTGTAAAAGGTGATTTGTACACTCCTTTCATCGACAAGGCTGAAGAAACGGTTGCTGAATTGACCTATAAGAAAGCTTTTGAGATTTATGGAAATCCGCTCCCGGATATTGTTGATTTGCGGATTGAAAAAGAATTAACGTCTATTCTGGGGAATGGATTTGCCGTGATTTATCTGGCTTCCCAGATGCTAGTGCAACGTTCCAATGAACGAGGCTACTTGGTGGGTTCTCGTGGATCCGTTGGATCTAGTTTTGTTGCGACCATGATTGGTATTACAGAGGTCAATCCTCTCTCTCCTCACTATGTCTGTGGTCAGTGTCAGTACAGTGAGTTTATCACCGATGGATCTTACGGTTCAGGTTTTGATATGCCCAATAAGGACTGTCCTAAATGTGGTCACAAACTCAGCAAAAACGGACAGGATATCCCGTTTGAAACCTTCCTTGGTTTTGATGGAGACAAGGTTCCTGATATTGACTTGAACTTCTCGGGAGAAGACCAGCCTAGCGCCCACTTGGATGTGCGTGATATCTTTGGTGAGGAATATGCCTTCCGTGCAGGAACGGTTGGTACGGTAGCTGCTAAGACTGCCTATGGCTTTGTCAAGGGCTATGAGAGAGATTATGGCAAGTTCTATCGTGATGCAGAGGTGGAGCGGCTAGCTCAAGGTGCTGCTGGTGTCAAGCGGACAACGGGACAACACCCAGGGGGAATCGTTGTTATCCCTAACTACATGGATGTTTACGACTTTACGCCAGTCCAGTATCCAGCGGATGACGTGACGGCTGAATGGCAAACGACTCACTTTAACTTTCACGATATCGATGAGAACGTTCTCAAACTGGATGTTCTGGGGCATGATGACCCGACCATGATTCGGAAACTCCAGGATTTGTCTGGGATTGATCCTAATGAAATCCCAATGGATGATGAGGGAGTTATGGCTCTCTTTTCTGGGACTGATGTGCTTGGGGTAACACCTGAACAAATTGGAACGCCTACGGGGATGTTGGGGATTCCAGAGTTTGGAACAAATTTCGTACGTGGAATGGTAGACGAGACCCATCCGACGACTTTTGCGGAGTTGCTTCAGCTCTCAGGTCTGTCCCACGGTACCGATGTGTGGTTGGGAAATGCCCAGGATTTAATCAAGCAAGGAATTGCGGATCTGTCGACCGTTATCGGTTGTCGGGACGACATCATGGTTTACCTTATGCATGCGGGTCTGGAACCTAAGATGGCCTTTACCATCATGGAACGGGTACGTAAGGGCTTGTGGCTCAAGATTTCCGAAGAGGAACGCAATGGCTATATCGAAGCCATGAAGGCTAATAAGGTGCCAGAGTGGTATATCGAGTCCTGTGGGAAAATTAAGTACATGTTCCCCAAAGCCCATGCGGCAGCCTACGTTATGATGGCCTTGCGTGTGGCATACTTCAAAGTTCACCATCCAATTTATTATTACTGTGCTTATTTCTCTATCCGTGCCAAGGCCTTTGATATCAAGACTATGGGAGCGGGCTTAGATGCTATTAAGCGAAGAATGGAAGAAATCGCTGAAAAACGGAAGAACAATGAAGCTTCTAATGTGGAAATCGATCTCTATACAACTCTTGAGATTGTTAATGAAATGTGGGAGCGTGGTTTCAAGTTTGGAAAACTCGATCTCTATCGTAGTCAGGCGACAGAATTCCTCATTGATGGGGATACTCTCATCCCGCCATTTGTAGCAATGGATGGTCTGGGTGAGAACGTTGCCAAGCAGTTGGTACGAGCGCGTGAAGAGGGAGAATTTCTTTCTAAAACAGAATTACGCAAGCGTGGCGGACTTTCCTCAACCTTGGTTGAAAAGATGGATGAAATGGGCATTCTCGGCAATATGCCAGAGGATAACCAGTTGAGTTTGTTTGATGATTTGTTTTAAAAAATTGCTTATTTTGATCAAGTGGACAAAATATGTCCACTTGATTTGTTATAATTCTCTTAAAAATAATAGAAAAGAGAGTATAATATGGTGAATCAAGAAATTTTAAATTCTAATGTGTCAATTGAAGAGGAAATTTATAATTTTGAAAAAGGCTTGAAAGATGATGGGAATGATTGGACCGGATTCCCACAAATAGACTTAAAAGAAGATTCTCAATGTATTTACATTTGCGGTATTTCAGAGACTGATAGATGGCATTTGTTTTATTATACGTTAACTAAAATAAAACCTGTTACTCCAATAGCATCACTTGCATATTATCGAGTGAGAGATAATTTGATTTTTTCTAAACATAGTCAATGGATGAAACTGCAAATGGGGTATACAGAGTATGATTTGATTTTTCTGGATGGAGTTCAATTTTTGGGAGAGGCTGATCAAAGGGTACAGGAATACTGGATGCAGCGATTCAAAGAGAGTAAGAAAAGAAACAAACTCTTCATTGTATATTCAGACTGCTTACCCGAAGACTTAAAAAATATGCCTGAATCCGTAGTTGAGTTCTTCGAATCTGGCATAGTGGTACAGTTGAAATCATCTAAGGGCTAGTTTATTTTGCTTTAATCGTTTTGAATATAAAGTGCTAGTTAGACTATAGAAGTGATAATAATGTACTAGAAATAGTATTGTTTGAATAATATGTAGAAGGACTGGAAATGAATGATCAAGAGAGACTGCTAACGATTTTTTTACGTTTACAGTTTGGGACTCCGTTAGGAAAAAAGCAACTGGCTCAGGAATTTGAGGTTAGTGAAAAGACGATACAGAGAGATTTTTCGCTACTCCGTGATATTTTATCTAGTCACACCAGTTATAGTGGAGATTTACTTTATAACCGTAAAACGAATAAGTATTGTTTAGCAAGTAAGTCAGTTTTTAATAAAAAGGATATTCTCGTTATTTCAAAGATTTTATTGGAAAATCGAGCACTGAATAGACCAGAAATTGCTAGCTTACTACATAATTCACTGGTCTTAGTTCCCCGTGATGATCGGAAAGAAATCGAGCAGATTATTGGAAGTGAAAAGCTGAACTATGCTCCCTTAACGGATCAACAAAATAGAATAGAGAAAATTTGGAATTTATCAGAAGCTATTTTGTATGAACAGGTTCTAGACATTATCTATCAAAAACCTTATTCTGAGTCTTCTAAGAGGCAGACTGTTTTGCCAGTCTCTCTTTATTATGATAGTCATTATTTCTATCTAGTTGTCTACCAGTTGAAACATGCTACTTATATTACTTTAAGAGTAGACCGTATCCAGTCATGGTCTCTTAGTGATATAGAGAAAACCTCTATTTCTTATCGAGATAAATTTAGAGATGGCGACATTCGTAACGAGAGAGTAGATGCTTTTATCGGGAAGAAAATCAGTATTGAAATCGAGTATTTGTACGATCCGACGATTGTGACGGATCAATTTCCAAATGCAAAAATAGTTGGGAAAAATGGCTACTGGACTCATTTTAAGTTTGAGAGTCAGCACACACCGGGGCTTAAACGCTGGTTGCTGGGGCAAGGGGAAGCAGTTACTGTTTTGTCTCCTCGGATTTTAGTAGAGGATATGAAGCAAACAGTTAAAGAAATGATAGATAAATATAGATGAGGATAAAATGACTATTCAATTTACTTCTAAAAAGGTTGGAGAACTATTGAAAGAAGAGAATTTGCGGATTCCTTCTTATCAAAGACCATATAAATGGAACAGAAAACATATCCGTAATCTTTTTTATGATTTACGAGATGCTATGGGAAAAAAGGAATATCAGATTGGTTCCGTTATCTTGCATGAAATCTTGCATGAAAAGGAAAAATACTTAGATATTGTCGATGGACAGCAACGGCTAATTTCTATTTCCTTGTTTCTTCATTTATTAGATGATTTAGAGAATTATAAGGGTGCTAATCAACTGCTGAGTGCTGAATTTGGAGAGCTATCTTGCTATCATGCGAGTGAAAATTATAATGAGTGGGAAAATTTGACTCAATTGGTTGGTGAAAATCAGGCAAAAGATATTTGCAATTTTTTATTGGAAAATTGTTCTGTCTCCGTGATTACTATGCCACAGGAACGATTATCTGAAGCCTTTCAGTTATTTGATTCTCAGAATAATCGTGGAAAATCTTTAGAACCTCATGATTTGCTCAAAGCCTACCATCTTCGCAAGTATGATTCAGAAGATGAAAAGATTGTCGAAAAGTGGGAGCAATTTGTAGAGGATAAAGAGTTAAGTCTCAAAGAGTTGTTTGATAAACATCTTTTCCGTATGAGACGTTGGTCGCGCGGAGAGACAGGATTAACAAACAAACGTTATGGATCTTATCTGCGTTTTACAGAGGATTTTATTGACGATTTTAAAGGCGTTGATTTGAATCAGAACTTTCCATATCTAGAATTGTATCGTCATATTGAAAAATTCCCTCTTTCAATTACTATGCCAATCATTGATGGAAGTACATTTTTTGAATATATTGAATCTGCTCATAAAACTATTAAAGATCATAAAGATTTTTTAAATGCAAAGTTAGGATTTTCTGATGAGCCTGAAGGGGAAGAAAAAAATCTTGCTTACCCAAAAGGTATGTTAAACATTTACAATAGCTCAAAAGGACGCTACCTCAAGTGTCACAATATATTCTTAAATATTTGCTCGCTTTTTGCAGAGAGATTTGGAAAAGATGAGCTATCAAAGGATATAGTAGAGACCTTGTTTATTTGGTCTTATTACCCTAGAGTTAAGTCTAAAGCAATATATGATGCAACTTTTGGAAACTATGCTGCTGGTGGAAGGTTTAGACAAAAAGAGGTTCAAAAACTATTTCAACTTTTAGCTCATGCTGTCACTCCGAATGATTTCATGATCAAGATAGATAGAGAGCTATTTGAAAATTATACTGTGGACAAGATTATAGAAGAGGAAAAAGGTAAATGGTAGAAACACATATAAGCTTATCAGTTAATCGTTTGTTAAATGAAGATACCTATGCTATTCCTCTTTATCAGAGAAATTTTGCTTGGACTTATGATGAAATTGAGCAGTTATTGAATGACGTAGCAGATGCTTTTCAAGAAAATAGAGACAGAGACAATTACTATATTGGAACATTAGTCGTTAATAAAGAGAATGACATTTTCAAAATCATAGATGGGCAACAGCGAACAACAGCCCTTAATCTGATTGCCTTAGCTTTGAAGAATGAGTTTGGTTTTGATAAATTGAAAGCTGTCAATCTTACCTTCCCAGCTAGGCAGAAATCAAATAAGAATATTAAAGATCTATTTGCCAAGCAAGAAATTTCAGAGGACGATGAAAATGAGCTGACTAGAGGTTACAGATATGCTAAAGACGCATTGAAAAAAGTGCTAGAGGAGCGCCGTCTTGATCCTCAGTCTTTCGTTGATTATCTTTTTGAGAATGTCATCATTTTTCGGAGTATACTTCCTGAAGATTTAGATTTGAATCTTTATTTCGAACGTTTCAACTCTCGAGGAGAACAACTAGAGGCTCATGAGATTCTTAAGGCGCAAATGATGGCTAAGTTCGGTACAGATCAAGAAATGGCGCAAAAGTTTGCAAGGATTTGGGATGCCTGTGCAGAATTTGATAAGCCGGTAATCAATGCATTTACAAAAAAAGCAAAGAAAAAGCATCATGATGGAGAAAGAGAAAAAATCTTTCCTTTGAATTGGATTAAAGGAAATAATTATCAGAATAGCTTTCTTTTAAATATTGATAAGTCCTTAAGTCAAATAGAGGTTCAGTCAACTAATAAGAAATCTCTATTGTCTAGTATAGAAAATAAAGAATCTACAACAGTTAAAGTAATATCAGATACGAATGAAGTGGAAAAATACAGAACGATTATAAACTTTGAAACATTTTTATATTTCGTTTATTATATAACATTTGGTAATGTATCTCCTTCTGATATACAGCTAGATGACAAGAAATTATTAGAAACATTTGAAAATATAACTAGTGTTAATACAGGTATAGAGGATGTTACATTATTTATTAGGAATTTATTGAAATTAAAATTTATATTTGATAATTTGATCGTACGAATGTCACAAGAGACTAATAATAGAAGACAAGAAAATGATTGGTTTCTGCAGAAAGTTTATCGGAATGATTATAATAATAAAACTAGAGGAGATTTATTTGTTCAATATTATTATGATAAAAATTCTTTTGAAAAGTTCAATGATGATATTTTAATGCTTCAATCCATATTTGCTGTGACCTTTACTGCCAATCGAGATAGTCGTTGGTTATATGAAATCTTGCAATTCTTGTTTAACCATATTGAAGAGTTAAATCAAACAGAATTTGCTAGTCTCTTTAAGGATTTTCTTGAAAAAATGGCAGTGAGATATGCTGAGGAAAGATTGTTTACCGAAGATAAAAGTATCAAAAAATATGGGGCAATTCCTGTTTACGCTTTTAACTTTGTAGATTATGTTTTATGGAAAAATCGTGCCGAATTAGAGAAAGAGTACAAGGATATTAATTTTGATCATTTCAAATTTGCTTATCGTCGCTCCGTAGAACATTGGTATCCTCAGAATCCAAATGGACAGGATGGAGAAAGCCAATTACCTGCCGAGTTTTTACATTCTTTTGGTAATCTTTGTATCATTACCGATAGTCAGAACTCCCGGTTTGGAAATTCCTATCCAGAGGCTAAATTAGAACAATGGGAAAGAGAAGGGATATTCCATCGTCAGAGTTTAAAATTACAGATGATGGCAGAGATAACTTCTAAAAAAAATAGATGGGATATTTGTGAGATTCAATCTATGGAAAAAGAAGTGGAAAGATATGTACAAAATTTTTGTAATAGCTAATTAAAACAAGCTTCAGTAAGCTTGTTTTTTAAAATACCAATATATGTGATATACTAGTAAGGGAAGGATTTTGTAAAAGACAAACCAGCTCAAAAAGTTTTTGACTATCAGCTAGAACTTGCTGATCAGACAATTCTTCTATCAACAGCACTCTTGTCTGGTGCTATTGCTTTAGCAGGATTATTCTCTGCTTTGAAAGAAAAATAAAAATAGAAAAGAGAAAACAACATGGTTTTACCAAACTTTAAAGAAAATCTAGAGAAATATGCGAAATTGTTGGTTGCAAATGGAATCAATGTGCAACCTGGTCACACTTTGGCTCTCTCTATCGATGTGGAGCAACGTGAGTTGGCTCACTTAATCGTCAAAGAAGCTTATGCCTTGGGTGCGCATGAGGTTATTGTTCAGTGGACAGATGATGTCATTAACCGTGAGAAATTTCTCTATGCGCCGATGGAGCGTCTGGACAATGTACCAGAATTCAAGATTGCTGAGATGAACTATCTCTTGGAGAACAAGGCTAGTCGTCTTGGTGTCCGTTCATCTGATCCAGGTGCTTTGAACGGTGTGGACGCTGACAAGCTTTCAGCTTCTGCTAAAGCTATGGGACTTGCGATGAAGCCAATGCGCATCGCAACGCAATCCAACAAGGTTAGCTGGACTGTAGCAGCCGCTGCTGGACTTGAGTGGGCTAAGAAAGTCTTTCCAAATGCTGCGAGCGACGAAGAAGCAGTCGATCTCCTTTGGGACCAAATTTTCAAAACTTGCCGAGTCTATGAAGAAGATCCTGTTAAGGCCTGGGAAGAGCATGCAGCTATCCTTAAGAGCAAGGCTGATATGCTTAATAAAGAACAATTTTCAGCCCTTCACTACACAGCGCCAGGAACAGATTTGACACTTGGTTTGCCAAAGAACCACGTTTGGGAATCAGCTGGTGCTATCAATGCACAGGGCGAAGGATTCTTGCCAAATATGCCGACAGAGGAAGTTTTCACAGCACCTGATTTCCGTCGCGCAGATGGTTATGTCACTTCTACAAAACCGCTTAGTTATAACGGAAACATTATTGAAGGTATTAAGTTGACCTTTAAGGATGGACAAATCGTGGATATTTCAGCTGAGAAGGGTGATCAGGTCATGAAAGACCTTGTATTTGAAAATGCGGGTGCGCGTGCCTTGGGTGAATGTGCCTTGGTACCAGATCCAAGCCCAATTTCTCAGTCAGGCATTACCTTCTTTAACACCCTTTTCGATGAGAATGCTTCAAACCACTTGGCTATTGGTGCAGCCTATGCAACTAGCGTTGTTGGTGGAGCGGAGATGAGCGAAGAGGAGCTTGAAGCTGCGGGGCTTAACCGTTCAGATGTTCACGTAGATTTTATGATTGGTTCTAACCAAATGGATATCGATGGTATTCGTGAGGATGGAACACGTGTACCTCTCTTCCGTAACGGAGATTGGGCAAATTAAGGAGACAAGATGATAGGAAGTATGTTTGTTGGTCTCCTAGTGGGATTCTTGGCAGGTGCTTTGACCAACCGTGGAGAACGTATGGGTTGCTTTGGGAAAATGTTTCTCGGTTGGATTGGCGCCTTTCTGGGGCACTTGCTCTTTGGAACTTGGGGGCCAGTTTTATCAGGAACAGCTATTATCCCAGCGATTTTAGGAGCCGTGATTGTTTTAGCTATTTTTTGGAGACGAGGAAGTTAGTTTCTTATAAAGAAAAAAGAGGGAGGCATTTGAACTGCACCCCAAAAGTTAGACAAAAAAATCTAACTTTTGGGGTGTTTTTATTATGAAATTGACTTATAAAGATAAAGTTCAGATCTATGAACTTAGAAAACAAGGGCAAAGCTTCAAAGAGCTTTCAAACATATTTGGAATAAACATTTCTAATCTTCAGTACATGATTAGATTGATTGATCGTTATGGAATAGAAATTGTCAAAAAAGGAAAGAATTGTTACTATTCACCTGAACTAAAACAAGAGATCATTGATAAAATTCTTCTCGAAGGTCGTTCTCAAATAAGGGTGTCTCTAGATTATGCTCTTCCAAGTGTTGGAATGTTGCCTAATTGGCTGGCACAATATAAGAAAAACGGGTATACTATTATTGAGAAAACAAGAGGGAGACCACCTAAAATGGGACGTAAGCCAAAGAAGAAACCTGAAGAGATGACAGAGCTAGAGCGACTTCAAGCAGAAAATGAGTACTTGAGAGCGGAGAATGCCATTCTAAAAAAGTTGAGAGAACTCCGATTGAGGGACGAAAAGGAGCGAGAAGAAAAACAGAAATTGTCCGAGGATTGGTAACGGAGTTTGCCTTAGAGCTTCTTCTAACGATTATTAAGCTAGCTCGTTCAACCTATTATTACCAGCTAAAGCAGTTAAATAAAAGCGATAAAAACCATGATATTAAAGATGAAATTCAAGCTATTTTTACTGAGCATAAAGGAAATTATGGTTATCGCCGAATGACTCTAGAATTGAGGAATCGTGGTTTTGTAGTGAACCATAAGAAGGTCCAACGTCTGATGAAGATCCTTGGTTTAAGTGCCCGAATTCGTCGTAAACGCAAGTATTCTTCCTACCAAGGAGAGATTGGCAAGAAAGCAGATAACCTTATTCAACGCCAATTTGAAGCATCGAAGCCAATGGAAAAGTGCTACACAGATGTGACAGAGTTTGCCATTCCGGCAAGCAGTCAAAAACTCTATTTATCACCAGTTTTAGATGGTTTTAACAGTGAAATTATCGCCTATAATCTTTCTACGTCACCGAACTTGATACAAGTGAAAGATATGCTAGAACAAACCTTTACAGAGGAATATTACGAAAATACAATTCTCCATAGTGACCAGGGATGGCAATACCAACACGATTTCTATCATCATTTTTTAGAGGATAAAGGAATCCAGCCATCTATGTCGCGTAAGGGAAATAGTCCAGACAACGGCATGATGGAATCCTTCTTTGGTATTTTGAAATCCGAAATGTTTTATGGTTACGAGAAGACGTTTAAATCACTTAATCAATTGGAGCAAGTTATTGTAGACTATATTGATTACTACAACAATAAACGCATTAAGGTAAAATTAAAAGGACTCAGTCCTGTGCAATACAGAACTAAATCCTTTACTTAAATTATTTGTCTAACTTTTTGGGGTCAGTACAATTTGCTAGCCCTCCTTTTGAGTATGATATAATAGTTCTATGAGATTAGATAAATTTTTAGTTGCCTGCGCTGTAGGGAGTCGGACAGAGGTCAAAAACTTGCTCAAGGCTGGGCGCGTGACGGTAAATGGAAAAAAAGAGAAATCAGCTAAATTGCAGATTGATGAAGAAAGAGATGTGATTCGCTTTGATGGGCAAGTGTTGGAGTATGAAGAGTTTGTCTACTACATGATGAACAAGCCCCAAGGGGTTATTTCAGCGACTGAGGATCCCAGGCACAGAACCGTTCTGGACTTGTTGGATGATATTGCTCGGAGCAAGGAAGTTTTCCCAGTAGGACGCTTGGATATTGACACGCATGGTCTTTTGCTCTTGACTAATGACGGCAAGCTTGCCCATGCTCTTCTTTCACCTAAGCGTCATGTTGATAAGACTTATCTGGCACAAGTCAAGGGAATTATGACCCAAGAAGATGTGGAGACATTTGCCAAGGGAATTCCTCTTAAAGACTTTACTTGTCAGCCTGCTAAACTGGAGCTTGTGTCCATAGATTCAGAAAAGCATCAAAGTCAAATCCGTGTGATCATTGCAGAAGGGAAGTTTCATCAGGTCAAGCGTATGGTGGCCTACTGTGGCAAGGAAGTAGTGGACTTGCAACGTTCGACTATGGGAACTTTAGTTTTAGATGAGAGCTTGCAGCGAGGGGAATGGCGTCGCTTGACTAAGGAGGAATTAGAAGTTCTCCTTGCTAGCATTGCTTAATTTGCTTTATAATCGAAAAAGGTGAGGAACAATGTCCTTGCCTTTTATGTTTTTCAGTTGCTTCCTTTGTGAAAAGAGTTATAATAGACTGTAGAATAAAAGGAGGAATCTATGAACGCGATTCAAGAATCATTTACTGATAAATTATTTGCCAACTATGAAGCAAATGTAAAATACCAAGCGATTGAAAATGCTGCTAGCCATAATGGAATTTTTGCAGCCCTAGAACGTCGCCAAAGCCATGTAGACAACACACCTGTTTTCTCATTGGATTTGACCAAGGACAAGGTAACAAACCAGAAAGCGTCTGGTCGTTGCTGGATGTTTGCAGCCCTTAACACCTTCCGTCACAAACTCATCTCTCAATATAAATTGGAAAACTTTGAGTTGTCACAGGCTCATACATTCTTCTGGGATAAGTATGAGAAATCAAACTGGTTCTTGGAGCAAGTCATTGCAACCGCAGACCAAGATTTGACGAGCCGTAAGGTTAAATTCCTACTTCAAACACCTCAACAAGATGGCGGTCAATGGGATATGGTCGTTTCTCTCTTTGAGAAATACGGTGTCGTGCCTAAGTCAGTTTACCCTGAGTCTGTTTCATCTAGTAGTAGCCGTGAGTTAAATGCAATACTTAACAAATTGCTTCGCCAAGATGCTCAAATCTTGCGTGACTTGCTTACTTCTGGTGCGGACCAAGCGACTGTTCAAGCTAAGAAAGAAGACCTCTTGCAAGAAATCTTTAATTTCCTTGCCATGTCATTAGGACTTCCACCACGTCAGTTTGACTTTGCTTATCGCGATAAAGATAACAACTACCAAAGCGAAAAGGGCATTACACCACAAGAGTTTTACAAGAAATATGTCAATCTTCCTCTAGAAGATTATGTTTCTGTTATCAATGCTCCAACTGCTGACAAGCCTTACGGAAAATCTTACACAGTTGAGATGTTAGGAAATGTGGTTGGTAGCCGTGCGGTTCGTTACATCAACGTGCCGATGGAGCGCTTGAAAGAGTTGGCAATTGCTCAAATGCAAGCAGGTGAGACTGTTTGGTTTGGTTCTGATGTCGGCCAGCTCAGCAACCGTAAGGCTGGAATCCTTGCGACAGATGTTTATGACTTTGAATCAAGCATGGACATTAAACTCACTCAAGACAAGGCTGGACGTTTGGACTACAGCGAAAGCTTGATGACCCACGCTATGGTCTTGACAGGTGTTGATTTGGATGAAAATGGCAAATCAACCAAGTGGAAGGTTGAAAACTCATGGGGAGACAAGGTTGGTACCGATGGGTACTTTGTTGCCTCAGACGCTTGGATGGACGAATACACATACCAAATCGTTGTCCGTAAGGAATTGCTGACAGCAGAAGAACAAGCTGCCTATGAAGCAGAACCAATTGTACTCGCACCTTGGGATCCAATGGGAGCCTTGGCAGAATAATACTCTTCGAAAATCTCTTCAAACCACGTCAGCTTCGCCTTGCCGTATGTATGGTTACTGACTTCGTCAGTTTCATCTGCAACCTCAAAACAGTGTTTTGAGCTGACTTCGTCAGTTCTATCTACAACCTCAAAGCAGTGCTTTGAGTAGCCTGCGGCTCGCTTCCTAGTTTGCTCTTTGATTTTCATTGAGTATAAAAGTATAGAAAAAAGGAATCAGATTTTAGAACCTGATTCCTTTTAAGTTGCTTGATTACATGATGTGAAGAACATGTGCCACAATACCCACTGCGAAGAGTGCAAGGATAATAGTGATTGGAGATACTTTTTTCTTAAGCAAGTACATGCAAAGGAGAGTAAGGAGTAGTCCTGATAGTCCAGGGATCAACATATCCAAGTTTTGTTGGAAAGTAGTAACTTTTTCAGGTGTTTGAGACAATCCTTGTCCTACTTGTGCGAATGCTTCTTGAATACCTTTAGATCCTTCTGGCAATTTATCCCAATGGATATAAGCCTTTTCATCTAGTTGAACTTTGGCAACATCGAAAGCAAATTTAATATTTACCCAACGTTGAACAAGGACAGCAAGAATGAACATACCAAGGATAGAAGCTCCTTTAGTGATGTCTTGGAGGATACCGCCAGACATATCTTTAGTGATTTCTGATCCAGCCTTGTATCCAATCTCTTGTGTATACCACAAGAATGACATACGAATCAAGTTCCAAAGAACGAAGAAGAGGATTGGACCTAAGATATTACCAGTAAGGGCAAGTGAAGCACCGAGTGATCCAAGGATTGGGCGTACTGTAAACCAGAATACTGGGTCACCGATACCAGCAAGAGGTCCCATCATACCGATTTTAACCCCTTGGATAGCAGCGTCATCAATTTCAACACCGTTAGCACGTTCTTCTTCAAGTGCAAGAGTAACCCCCATGATTGGAGCGGCTACGTATGGGTGAGTGTTGAAGAACTCAAGATGGCGTTCAAGAGCAGCGATTTGATCTTCTTTTTTAGTGTAGAGTTTTTTAAGAGCTGGAATTAATGAGTAAGCCCAACCCAAGTTTTGCATACGTTCATAGTTCCAAGAACCTTGTAAGAAAGTTGAACGCCACCAAACTTTTTTACGATCTGATTTAGTTAATTGAAGTTTTTCAGTCATGATGTTTTCAGTCCTTTCTTATCTTAGTAGTCTTCTAGGATATCGCCGATTGGGTCGTTAGAAGTTGCGGCTCCACCGCCACCGTTTCCACCAGTTTTAGAAAGGTGAAGGTAGATAAGAGCGATAGCAACACCGATAGCACCAAATCCGATTAGAGTAATATCTGACACGGCAGCAAGCACGAAACCGATAGCGAAGAATGGCCATACTTCACGAGTTGCCATCATGTTGATAACCATAGCGTAACCAACGGCAACAACCATACCACCACCGATAGCCATACCATCTTTGAGCCAATCAGGCATAGCATTTAGAATGCTTTGTACTGTTTCAGTTGGTACCATTAGAAGGAGTGCTGCAGGGACTGCAATACGAAGACCTTGAAGAAGAAGTGCGACAAAGTGAGCACGTTCAACTGCTTTGAAGTCACCTTTTTTAGCAGAAGCATCAGCAGTATGAACCAATCCGACAGAGAGTGTACGGACAATCATAGTCAAGAATAGACCAGCAACTGCAAGAGGGATAGCAACCGCTTGGGCAACACCGATACCTGTCTTAGTAAAGTCGCCACCAAGAACCATGATAATGGCAGCAGCAACAGAGGCAAGAGCAGCGTCAGGAGCTACGGCAGCTCCGATGTTAGCCCAACCAAGGGCGATCATTTGAAGAGAACCACCAAGGATAATCCCTGCTTCAAGGTTACCAGTAACAAGACCGATAAGGGTACAAGCTACGATTGGTTGATGGAATTGGAACTGGTCGAGGATACCTTCAAGACCTGCTAGGAAGGCTACAACGACTACTAAAACCATAGAAATAATAGACATCTTTAAAATCCTTTCATAAAATCGATTATTGCACGTTTGCTTTGTTGATCAAGTCAAACAAATCTTTTTTGGTGTCGTTTGGTACTTTACGTACATCAAATTCAACACCAAGGTCACGCATTTTTTCAAATGTAGCAACGTCTTCTTTATCCATAGACAAAACGTTGTTAACCATTGTTTTACCAGTTGAGTGAGCCATTGATCCAACATTAAGAGTTTTGATTGGCACGCCACCTTCGATAGCACGAAGGGCATCTTGAGGTGTTTCAAACAAGATAAGGGCATGTGTTTCTCCGAAGCGAGGATCTTTTGCAACGTCGATTAGTTTTTGGATAGGAACAACGTTTGCTTTCACTTTACCTGGAGCTGCTTGTTTAATCAATTCTTTACGTAATTCGTCTTTAGCTACGTTATCTGAAGCAACGATGATACGGTCTGCTTTTGAATCTGGAGTCCAAGCAGTTGCAACCTGACCGTGAAGTAAACGAGTGTCTAGACGGGCAAGGTTGATTTTGAGTTTACCGTCTCCGATGACAGTTCCTTCTGGGATAGCAGCTTGGGCAACTGGAGCAGCTGCAGCGCTTGCTACTTCCTCAACTGGGTTTAGCTCTTCTGGAAGAGCTTTGATGCCATCTTTGGCTTCTTTAATAATATTCGCAGCGACTTTTTCTACACCTGCAGCAGCGTCCATGAGGCGCTCTGTGTAGGCTTGAATTAACATCGGTAAATTAAGTCCTGTGATGATGGCAAACTTACGCTCAGGATTTTCTCCCATCACGCGGCTAGCTTGGTTAAATGGAGATCCACTCCAAAGGTCAGCCAAAACTAGAACCTCATCTTCTGCGTCAAATGCAGCAACAGCGTTATTAAACTTAGCGTATAGATCATCAGGACCTTCATTTGGCATAAAGGTTACAACTTGAACCTTTTCTTGTTCACCAAAGATCATAGATCCTGACTGATGAATACCCGCAGCAAATTCGCCGTGGCTCGCAATAATGATTCCGATACTCATTATTGTCATTCCTCCTTTTTTGTTTTAGTTTTCGTTTAAGAAAACTTTAAGACTTTTTAAGTATAAACCGTTTTCATCTAAAAATCAACTATTTATCATAAAATAATTAAAAAGATTACATCTGAAAATATTGATATATTGAGTTTTAGAGAAGTTTTTTTGAATCCTTATTTAAAAATTTAATATAAAAAAGTTGGAAGCGTATTCCAACTTTTAAAATAGGTTTCTAATAGATTAGTGGGTGAAGTCGAGTACCATACGTCCTTGGATTTGACCTTTTTCCATTTCGTCGAAAATGGCTACGGCATCTTCTATTGGACGTTTTTGAACAACTGGAACTACTAAACCTTCTGCACCGAATTGGAAGGCTTCTTCCAAGTCTTTACGAGTTCCTACAAGAGAACCGATGACTTGGATTCCATCTAGAACGGTTTTTACGATGCTGAGTTCCATCATTTCAGAAGGAAGGCCGACAGCGACGACGCGACCACCAGCACGAACTGAGTCAACAGCCTGGTTGAAGGCAACTTTAGACACAGCAGTTACGACAGCTGAATGAGCTCCACCATCTGTTTTTTCCTTGATGAGTCCAGGTACATCTTTAACTTCTAGGCCGTTAATAACAATGTCAGCACCTACTTCTTTTGCAAGGGCAAGTTTGTCGTTATTGATATCAACGGCGATGACATGAGCATTGAATACTTTTTTAGCATATTGAACAGCCAGGTTACCAAGTCCACCAGCACCGTAAAGAACAACCCATTGACCTGGTTCAACTTTTGCTTCTTTTATAGCTTTATAGGTTGTTACACCAGCACATGTGATAGAAGAGGCTTGGGCTGGATCAAGTCCGTCAGGAACTTTAACAGCATAGTCTGCAGTTACAATACATTGTTCAGCCATACCACCATCTACCGAGTAGCCAGCATTTTTCACTGTACGGCAAAGGGTTTCGCGACCAGTTGTACAGTATTCGCAAGTGCCACATCCTTCAAAGAACCAAGCAACGCTGACACGGTCGCCAACTTTAAGACTCTTAACATCTGGTGCAATCTCTTTAACGATACCAACACCTTCGTGTCCAAGAACACGTCCTGGTACCTGACCGAAGTCGCCATGAGCAACGTGAAGGTCAGTGTGGCAAACACCACAGTATTCAATTTCTACAAGTGCTTCCCCAGTTTCAAGTGGACGGAGTACTTTTTCTTCAATAGCAACACCAGTGCTTTCTGGATTTACAACAACAGCTTTCATAGCTATCCTCCTTGATATTGACCGAGAACAGGGACAACGGGACTGGATTGATTTTGTGTCAACAGAGTCGAGTGTGACGAGCTCTCTTGTATTTATATGTGAAGTATATCACAAAAGAAAGCCTTTTCCAAGGTTTTGGAGGCAAAAAATAGAACAATCGATTAACTGGTTGATGAGACTGTGAAAAGAACACAAAGACCAGCCCGCAAGCTGGTCATACTCTTCGAAAATCAAATTCAAACCACGTCAGCTTCGCCTTGCCGTACTCAAGTACTGCCTACGGCTAGCTTCCTAGTTTGCTCTTTGATTTTCATTGAGTATCAGTATGGACTATAAGAATAAGTCTTGCAGGGTTTTGGCAACCCCGTCTTGGTCATTTGTCAAGGAAATTTGCTCATCTGCATAGGGGAGTAGCTCTGGGTTGGCATTTTTCATTGCATAACCTTTCCCAGCAAAAGCTAGCATTTCGGTATCATTGTGTTCATCTCCAAAGGCAATCAAATCCTTTTTATCGCGGTTCATTACCTTGAGCAAGTAGTCCAAAGCAAAGGCCTTGTTGACTCCTTTTGGGGTACACTCAAGGATATTGAGCGGACCACCCCAGGTATTGATAGACAATTGATGCTGGTAGAAGGCGTTCATTTCTTTTGCCAGGGCATACTTGTCACTGGCTCTGGTTTGCAACAGAATACAGTTAGGATTCTTGGTCACCAATTCAGGCTGAAATTGATTTTCAGGCTGGAAAGCTTCTACACCAAATAGTTTGGGATTGGCAATTTCTTCATTAGGATTTGTAATGTAGAATTTTTTACGATATTCTCCAGCGATAAAATCGGCTTGAATATCCTCTGAACGTTGAACCATATCTAAAAGGTATTTTTTGTCTACCGTCAAACACTTTTCAAAGTCCCAAACCTGGTCTGGTAAATGAGTGAGGGAGCCGTTGAAATTAATCATAGGAGTGTTTAAGCTTAGTTCACGGTAAAAATCTTTTGACATGCGGTAAGGGCGACCTGTCGTGATAATAACCTGATGGCCTTTTTCAGTAACTTTTTTAATGGTTTCTTTGGTAAAGTCAGAAATTTGACTGTCTGAGTTGAGCAGGGTTCCATCCAGGTCAACTGCAATAATTTTCTTCGTCATATGGACCTTTCTAGTGTCTTTTCAGATAAGATGTCTACTATTATAGCAGAAAGCAGGCAGAAAAGCAGATTCGAAACAAAAAATGAAATTTCATCAAATTCTTAAATAAATCAAACAAAGATATTGAAAAAGTGAATGATAAATGATATAATTCTATTATTGTTCGTAAAAATTAAAAGGAGATTGATAATGGACAAATTATTTAAACTAAAAGAGAACGGTACAGACGTTCGTACAGAGGTTCTCGCTGGTTTAACAACTTTCTTTGCAATGAGTTATATTCTCTTTGTAAACCCACAAATTCTTTCGCAAACAGGAATGCCTGCTCAGGGTGTCTTCCTTGCAACGATTATTGGTGCAGTTGCTGGTACCCTGATGATGGCCTTCTACGCCAACTTGCCATATGCTCAAGCGCCAGGTATGGGACTCAATGCCTTCTTTACCTTTACAGTCGTATTTGGACTCGGTTATTCATGGCAAGAAGCCTTGGCTATGGTCTTCATCTGTGGGGTTATCTCATTGATTATTACCTTGACAAATGTTCGTAAAATGATCATTGAATCGATTCCAAACGCCCTTCGCTCAGCTATTTCAGCTGGTATCGGTGTCTTTCTTGCCTACGTGGGAATTAAGAATGCTGGACTTTTGAAATTCTCTATCGATCCAGGGAACTACACGGTTGCAGGAGAAGGGGCTGATAAGGCTCAAGCAGCGATTACAGCAAATGCTTCAGCAGTTCCGGGATTGGTCAGCTTTAATAATCCAGCTGTTTTGGTGGCTCTTGCAGGACTTGCCATTACGATCTTCTTTGTTATTAAAGGAATTAAAGGAGGAATTATCCTCTCTATCTTGACAACAACTGTTCTTGCTATTGCAGTTGGTTTGGTAGATTTGTCTAGTATCGATTTTGCTAATAACCACGTTGGTGCAGCCTTTGAAGACTTGAAGACAGTCTTTGGTGCAGCTCTTGGTTCAGAAGGTTTGGGAGCTTTGATTTCAGATACAGCTCGCTTGCCTGAAACTCTGATGGCCATTCTTGCCTTCTCATTGACAGATATTTTTGACACAATTGGTACCTTGATTGGTACGGGTGAAAAAGTTGGTATCGTAGCAACAAATGGTGAAAATCATCAATCAGCTAAGTTGGACAAGGCTCTTTATTCAGACTTGATTGGTACTTCAATTGGTGCTATCGCTGGTACTTCAAACGTAACGACTTATGTTGAGTCTGCTGCTGGTATTGGTGCAGGTGGACGTACTGGTTTGACAGCCTTGGTTGTAGCTATCTGTTTTGCGATCTCAAGCTTCTTTAGTCCACTTCTAGCGATTGTACCAACAGCCGCTACAGCTCCAATCTTGATTATCGTTGGGATTATGATGTTGGCTAGCTTGAAAAATATCCATTGGGACGATATGTCTGAAGCGGTTCCTGCTTTCTTCACATCTATCTTTATGGGATTCAGCTACTCTATCACTCAAGGGATTGCAGTTGGTTTCTTGACTTACACTTTGACTAAGCTTGTCAAAGGTCAAGCTAAAGATGTTCATGTAATGATTTGGATTTTGGATGCCTTGTTTATCCTTAACTACATCAGCATGGCCTTATAATAGGATAACCCAGGGGGAATTTCCCCCTTTTTTAATACAAAGGAGATAGGTGATGAAAGAGAAAAGTATCTGGAAAGAATTATTGAATCGTGCAGGTTGGCTGTTAATCTTTCTGCTAGCGACAATTTTATATCAGATTCCTATAGGGGTTACTGCTATTTTAACCTTAAGAGAAGTACCGCTATTACAGTCAGGACTGATAGTTGCTGGTATTTCGATTGTGGTTCTGGTGCTATTTATTATTGGAGCTCGTAAAACGCAATTAGCAAGTTTTAATTTTTCTTTTTTTAGAGCTAAGGATTTGGCACGCTTGGGCTTGAGTTATTTAGTCATTATCTGTTCAAATATACTTGGTTCTATCTTGTTGCAACTGTCAAATGAGACGACAACAGGTAACCAGTCTCAGATTAACGATATGGTTCAGAATAGTTCTCTGATTTCCAGTTTCTTCTTGTTGGCCTTGCTTGCTCCAATTTGTGAGGAAATCTTGTGCCGTGGGATTGTTCCTAAAAAGATTTTCCGAGGCAAGGAAAATTTGGGATTTGTAGTCGGTACGGTTGTGTTTGCTTTATTGCATCAACCAAGTAATTTACCTTCTTTATTGATTTATGGAGGTATGTCGATCGTTCTATCTTGGACGGCTTACAAGACCCAACGTTTGGAAATGTCTATCTTACTTCACATGATTGTGAATGGGGTTGCTTTCTGTTTGTTGGCTCTCGTGGTGATTTTGAGTCGGACATTAGGAATCTCTGTTTAAGATTTTTGACAATTGCTTACTTGTTTCTACTGGGAAAAAGATGAATGCAATCGTGTCCATCTTTTTCTTTTTATGGTAAAATAGAGAAATAATATGGTGAAAAGCCTTGAGGGAGTGACAGATATGTCAAGTAAAGCCAATCATGCAAAGACAGCTATTTGCGGAATTATCAATGTAACCCCAGACTCCTTTTCGGACGGTGGTCAATTTTTTGCTCTTGAGCAAGCACTCCAGCAGGCTCGTAAATTGATAGCAGAAGGGGCTAGTATGCTAGATATCGGCGGAGAATCGACTCGGCCGGGAAGCAGCTATGTTGAGATAGAAGAGGAAATCCAGCGTGTTGTTCCAGTGATTAAAGCGATTCGCAAGGAAAGTGATGTCCTCATCTCTATTGATACTTGGAAGAGTCAGGTAGCAGAGGCTGCTTTGGCTGCTGGTGCCAATCTAGTCAATGATATCACTGGTTTCATGGGTGATGAGAAAATGGCGGATGTGGTTGCTAAGGCTGGAGCGAAGGTGATCATCATGTTTAATCCCGTTATGGCTCGACCTCAGCATCCTAGCTCGCTCATATTTCCTCATTTTGGCTTTGGTCAGGCTTTTACAGTGGAGGAGTTAGATGGCTTTGAAAAATTGCCAATCGAAGACTTGATGGAGGCTTTCTTTTACAGAGCCTTAGCGAGAGCAGAGGAAGCTGGGATTGCACAAGAGAATATCCTGTTGGATCCAGGAATTGGCTTTGGTCTGACCAAGAAAGAAAATCTGCTTCTTTTACGTGACCTGGATAAACTAAATCAGAAGGGGTATCCAATCTTTCTCGGAGTATCGCGCAAGCGGTTTGTCATCAATATCCTTGAAGAAAATGGTTTTGAAGTCAATCCTGAGACAGAACCTGGTTTCCGTAATCGAGATACGGCTTCGGCTCATGTAACTAGTATCGCTGCGCGACAGGGTGTGGAAGTGGTACGAGTGCATGACGTAGCTAGTCACAGGATGGCGGTTGAAATTGCCTCCGCTATTCGTCTGGCTGATGAAGCGGAAAATCTAGATTTAAAACAATACAAATAAGATGAAAGAAATTGAAAACAATCAGTGGATTGCTAACTACCGGACGGACCAACCGCATTTTGGCTTGGAACGAATGGAGGAACTATTAGCTTTGCGTGGCAATCCCCATCTCAAACTCAAGGTCATCCATATCGGAGGGACCAATGGCAAGGGTTCGACCATTGCTTTTTTGAAAAAGATGCTAGAAAAGCTAGGGCTGAGAGTTGGCGTGTTTAGCTCGCCCTATCTCATTCATTATACAGACCAGATTAGCATCAATGGGGAATCTATCCCAGAGGCTAGACTAGAAGCCCTCATGGCAGACTATCAGTCTTTGCTTGAGGGGGAATCGGCTGCCAATTTGGAGGGGACAACTGAGTTTGAGATTATCACAGCCATAGCCTATGACTACTTTGCTTCAGAGCAAGTAGATGTGGCTATCATGGAAGTCGGCATGGGTGGGCTTTTAGATAGTACCAATGTCTGTCAGCCCATTTTGACAGGAATTACGACTATTGGACTGGATCATGTGGCCCTACTTGGTGATACCTTGGAAGCCATAGCAGAGCAGAAGGCAGGTATTATCAAACAAGGGATTCCCTTGGTGACAGGTCATATTGTTCCTGAAGCCTTGACTGTGATAGACTCTATTGCAGAGGCTAAAAATGCGCCGAGACTTGCCTATGGGAGTGATTACCAGGTTCGTCATCAAGAAAGCGTGGTAGCGGGCGAAGTCTTTGACTATACAAGTGTTGTCAGACAAGGTCGCTTCCAGACTGGCCTGCTTGGTTTGTACCAAATAGAGAATGCTGGGATGGCTATAGCTTTACTTGATAATTATTGTCAAGAAGATGGTCGAGAGCAAGCAAGCAATCACTTGCTGACTCAAGCCTTGGAAGAAACAAGTTGGCCAGGGCGTTTGGAAATCGTGTCAAGAGAACCCTTGATGATTTTGGATGGAGCCCACAATCCCCATGCTATCAAGGCTTTATTGACAACCTTGCAAGAACGCTTTGCGGATTATCGTAAGGAAATCCTCTTTACTTGTATCAAAACCAAGGCTTTGGAGGATATGTTAGACTTGCTGGGGGCCATGCCAGATACCGAGCTTACTCTGACACATTTTGACGATAGTCGGGCGACTGATGAAAGCGTGCTGGAAGAGGCAGCTAAGTCTAGAAATCTCAGCTACCAAGGTTGGCAGGATTTTCTAGAGCAGAAATTGACAGATAAAAAAGAAGAGAAACAAACAGTTAGGATTGTCACGGGTTCCTTGTATTTCTTGAGCCAAGTGAGAGCCTATCTGATGGAGAGGAAGAACGAAAATGGATACACAAAAGATTGAAGCAGCTGTAAAAATGATTATCGAGGCCGTCGGAGAGGACGCTAACCGTGAGGGCTTGCAGGAAACACCTGCTCGTGTGGCTCGTATGTACCAAGAGATTTTTTCAGGTCTTGGTCAAACAGCGGAGGAACATTTGTCAAAATCCTTTGAGATTATTGATGATAATATGGTGGTAGAAAAGGACATCTTTTTCCATACTATGTGTGAACACCACTTTCTACCATTTTATGGGAGAGCACATATTGCCTACATTCCAGATGGTCGTGTGGCAGGTTTGTCTAAGCTAGCCCGTACGGTTGAAGTTTATTCTAAAAAACCACAAATTCAAGAACGTTTGAATATCGAAGTGGCCGACGCCTTGATGGACTATCTAGGTGCTAAAGGAGCCTTTGTTGTCATTGAGGCGGAACATATGTGTATGAGCATGCGTGGTGTCAGAAAACCAGGCACTACAACCTTGACGACAGTAGCTCGTGGTCTATTTGAAACAGATAAGGACCTCCGAGACCAGGCTTATCGTTTAATGGGACTATAAAAAGAATCCGCTTTGGGCGGATTTTTCTAGAAAGGAATCATTATGGATCAACTACAGATTAAGGATTTGGAAATTTTTGCCTATCATGGTCTTTTTCCTAGTGAGAAAGAATTGGGGCAGAAGTTTGTCGTTTCAGCCATCTTATCTTATGATATGACCAAGGCGGCTACAGACTTGGATTTGACAGCCTCTGTCCATTACGGAGAATTGTGTCAGCAGTGGACGACATGGTTTCAGGAAACGAGTGAAGATTTAATTGAAACGGTAGCTTATAAACTGGTAGAACGTACTTTTGAGACCTATCCTCTTGTCCAAGAAATTAAGCTGGAACTGAAAAAACCTTGGGCGCCAGTGCATTTGCCACTAGATACTTGCTCGGTAACCATTCATCGCCGCAAGCAACGAGCCTTTATCGCCCTAGGAAGCAATATGGGAGATAAACAAGCAAATTTGAAACAAGCCATTGATAAACTGCGAGCTTGTGGCATCCATATTCTCAAAGAGTCCAGTGTCTTAGCGACGGAGCCTTGGGGTGGTGTGGAGCAAGATAGCTTTGCTAATCAAGTGGTTGAGGTGGAAACCTGGTTGCCCGCCCCAGTTCTATTAGAGACCTTGTTAGCCATTGAGTCAGAGATGGGACGGGTGAGAGAAGTACATTGGGGGCCTCGTTTGATTGATTTGGACTTGCTCTTTGTGGAGGACCAGGTCCTTTATACAGATGACCTTATTTTGCCCCATCCTTACATAGCGGAACGCCTTTTTGTTCTTGAGTCTCTACAAGAAATTGCGCCTCATTTTATCCATCCGACATTAAAGCAACCGATCCGCAACTTGTATAATGCTTTGAAACAATAGAAAAAACTCTAGTTTTCAGTCGCTTGTAACTGAAGGCTAGAGTTTTTAAAATAGGTCATTTTCTTCTGGGAGGAGGATAGTTTCTCTACCGTCCATATCTAAAACCAGGACTCTCGGGGGATAAAGAGGGTCAAAGGGATGGTTAAAATCAAAATCAATGGCTGTAGGGAGGTGTTGACTTGAGAAGTGGAAGGTAATTTTTCCTTGGTTATTGAGCAATTGAAACTCAAGTTCTTCTTCCAATTCAAAGACATTTTTTAAGAAGTGGTCGATGATATACCAAAAAGAGTCAATAACGTCATCAGGCAAGCTGGTAACAATGCCAAAACTAGCCGATCGCATGTGGGTATTGGTAAAAGCCATATTTCTACCCCCTTTCTTTCCCTTATCATACAGCAAATAGGATTAAAAATCAAGAAAAGGTGATTTTTTCTTCATAAACATAGCTTCCTATGAAATTTTTTCAAATAATCTTCAAAAAACGCTTGAAAGTGTTTACAAATAGTGATAAAATGGAATAAGTGGAATCATGAAAACGAAATTTTCATACCGTCTCTTTTTTGGAGTCTCGTGAGGTATGATATAGAAAGGAAATGGAATGAATACAGACGATACAGTAACGATTTATGATGTCGCCCGTGAAGCAGGAGTTTCAATGGCGACGGTTAGCCGTGTAGTCAATGGCAATAAGAATGTAAAAGAGAATACTCGTAAAAAAGTACTTGAGGTGATTGATCGTTTGGATTACCGTCCAAATGCTGTGGCGCGTGGTCTTGCAAGTAAAAAGACAACCACTGTCGGTGTGGTGATCCCAAATATTACCAATGGTTATTTCTCAACGCTTGCCAAAGGAATTGATGATATCGCTGAAATGTACAAGTACAATATTGTCCTTGCTAATAGTGATGAGGACGATGACAAGGAAGTTTCAGTTGTCAATACACTATTTTCTAAGCAAGTGGATGGTATCATCTTTATGGGCTACCACTTGACTGAAAAAATTCGTTCAGAGTTTTCTCGTTCTCGAACACCAGTTGTTCTTGCAGGAACAGTAGATGTGGAGCACCAACTTCCAAGTGTTAATATTGACTACAAACAAGCAACGATTGATGCAGTGACCTACCTTGCTAAAGAAAATGAGCGCATTGCTTTCGTTAGCGGTCCATTAGTGGATGACATCAATGGTAAGGTTCGTTTGGTTGGCTACAAGGAAGCCTTGAAAAAAGCAGGGATTTCTTATAGCGAAGGATTGGTATTTGAGTCTAAATACACTTATGAAGATGGCTATGCCTTGGCAGATCGCTTGATTTCATCAAACGCAACTGCAGCAGTTGTAACAGGTGATGAATTGGCAGCAGGTGTCTTGAACGGCCTTGCTGATAAGGGTGTGTCAGTACCAGAAGAATTTGAAATCATTACTAGTGATGATTCACAAGTCTCACGCTTTACCCGTCCAAACTTGACCACTATTGCCCAACCTCTTTATGACCTTGGCGCCATTAGTATGCGTATGTTGACTAAGATTATGCACAAGGAAGAGTTGGAAGAACGTGAAGTTCTCTTACCTCATGGTTTGACAGAACGTCGCTCAACACGAAAACGTAAATAGAAAAAATCAGGGAATCGTGCAGATTTCCTGATTTTGCTTTCTGGAGAAGAGACTTACCCTTCCATATAGTCTTTCAAAGCCTGTCCGGTTAGTCCGGCATTGAGGGCAATGAGGAGTTTCAAGCGGGCTTTTTGGGCATTGAGTTCTTTAACAAAGAAGACACCTGCCTTTTGCAACTGCACGCCCCCACCTTGGTAGGCATAAACAGGTTCTGCAATACCGTTAAAGCATCGTGAAACAAGGGCGACTGGGATTCCTTGTTGCAGAAGGCTTTCTAATTTTTGAGCCGTTTCTTTGGGAACATTACCAGCCCCGAAGGCTTGGATAATCAAACCGTCCAATTGTTCCAAATCCAGCATATCAATCAGCTCATCTGTCATACCAGCATAAGCCGAGATGATAGGGACCAATCCTTGTATGTGATCAAGGTCAAAGCGAACACGAGGTTCAGCTGTTTTGAAGTAGAGGATTTCCCGCTTCGTAATCAGACCAAGTGGCCCATGTGTTGGGGTCTGGAAGGTGCCGACGTTGGTCGTATGTGTTTTGGTGACATATTTGGCAGCATGGATTTCATCGTTCATAACGACCAAAACTCCTTTGTCAGCAGCCCTGTCATCGCTAGCCACTCGTAAAGCACTCAGATAATTATAAACACCGTCACTTCCGAGTTCGTTGGAGCTGCGCATGGCACCTGTTAGAACGATAGGTATATGGGGAACTTCCATGGTATCAAGGAAATAGGCTGTTTCCTCTAAAGTATCGGTCCCGTGTGTGATCACCACTCCATCGTAGTTATCTGCTTCATCTTTGATTTTTTGGTAGAGGGCCAGCATATGCTTGGGTTTGATATGGGGGCTTGGCAGGTTAAAAAAGTCCAAGGCGTGGACTTGGATTCCTTCAAGAGGATTGGACACATGGTTCATGGGATTATCTGAACTCGTCACAACAGCGCCAGAAGCATCGGCCTGCATGGAAATAGTTCCACCCGTATGTAAAACAAGGATTTTCTTAGGCATGATTTACTCACTCTTTCTGAAATGTGGTATAATCATTGTATCACAAAAGGGGAGATTGGGATAGGATGGAAGTCAAAGCTGTTTTTTTTGATATCGATGGAACCTTGGTTAACGATCGCAAGAGTGTTTTGAAATCCACTAAGGACGCGATTAAGATTGTCAAAGAACAAGGGGTGCTAGTTGGTGTAGCGACAGGGCGAGGACCTTTTTTTGTTAAGGAATTGATGGACGATTTGGATCTGGACTTTGCGGTAACCTACAATGGCCAGTATATCTTTACTAAAGACAGAGTCTTGTTCACGAGCCCAATTTCCAAGTTACATTTGCGCCAGCTCATTACGTATGCTAAAAAAGAGGGCAAGGAGATTGCCCTAGGGACCAAGGATGCTATGCTGGGTTCTAAAATCATGTCCTTTGGTCTGGGTTCTTTTTCCCAACGAATCAGTCGCTTCGTTCCCTCTGTTTTAACTCGGACAGTGAGTTATTCCTTTAATCGTATGGTCAGCAAGGTTGTTCCCCAAAAGGAAGAAGACCTGCTTGATCTAATGAATCAGCCTATCTACCAAGTCTTGATGCTGATGACGCCAGAAGAATCTGAGAAGGCAGCAGCTGATTTTGAAGACTTGAAATTGACACGTAGCAATCCTTTTGCAGCGGATGTCATCAATCAAGGAAATTCTAAATTGGAAGGCATTCGACGAGTTGGGAAAGAATATGGTTTTGACCTCAACCAAGTGATGGCCTTTGGTGATTCGGATAACGACCTTGAAATGCTGGCTGGTGTCGGTATGTCAGTTGCTATGGGAAATGGTAGTAGCAGTGTCAAGGAAGTTGCCAAACACATCACCACCAGCAATCAGCAAGACGGAATCCACAAGGCCCTGGAACATTTTGGTGTTCTGGCCTCAGAAAAAGTCTTTGTAAGCCGTGACTATCATTTCAATAAGGTCAAGACCTTCCACCACATGATGGATGAACGAACTCAAGAAGAACCTCGAGCTTGGGATTTAGAAGGTGCAACCCACAGGGCTAGCTTTAAAATAGAAGAATTGGTGGAATTTGTTCGAGCTGCCAGCCCTTCTGAAGAGGACTTTGGTCAAGCTGTATCGCAACTTCATCAAGCTCTTGATAAGGCAGCAGATAAGGTATCCAAGAAGACACCTGCACAGCAAGATTTGGTAGGGCAGGTGGATGCCTTGATCGACACGCTTTACTTCACCTACGGTAGTTTTGTCTTGATGGGGGTGGACCCAGAACGTATTTTTGACATTGTCCATCAGGCCAATATGGGGAAAATTTTCCCAGATGGCAAGGCTCATTTTGATCCAGTGACCCATAAAATCTTAAAACCAGATGATTGGGAAGAAAAATATGCTCCAGAACCTGCTATTAAAAAGGAACTGCAGCGCCAACTCAAGGCTTATGAACGCCATAAAGAGAGAAATGAACAGTAAAAAAGGAGCTCTGGGCTCCTTTTCTTTGTAATTATAAGGTTTTTTCTTGTTCTCTCACAACCAGCAAATCGACCTTAGCATGGCGGAGAATGTATTCAGATGAAGAGCCAACCAAGAGGCGTTCAAAGGCGTTGAGACCAGTTGCGCCAACGAGGATGAGGTCCACTTCCTCAGCATCTGGAATAGTACGTGCTAGTAGGGTCTTTGGATTTCCCATTTCAATAACGATGTGAACATCTGCCACACCAGCATCTTTAGCACGTTTTTCGTACTCTTTCATCAGACTTTCAGCGTCAACTTGGAGTTCTTCGTAAACTTCAGCATCAAAGGTGGATACGCTTTGGAGAGCGCGTGTGTCAATGACATGTACGATGGTGAGTTTAGCGTCGTTTCGTAGAGCAGAATGAACTCCTTTGACAAAAGCCAAGTCCGCTTCTTTAGAACCATCGATTGCGACCATGATATTTTGGTAACGTTGTGCCATAATGAAACCTCCTGAAATTTTCTTACTATCATTGTAAACCTTTTCACTATAGAAGTAAAGCAAAAAAAGTATTTTTTAAAAGAATGTTAGCGCTTAAAATCTATATAAATATATGATAAAATCAAAGAAAGGATAGCAAGAAAGAAGTGAAGGGAGGGAGAATGATGAACAGTTCTTTTCAAAAATCAAATTTCCTTTATTATGGAATTATCCTAGTTTCAGTCTTGGTAGAAGTTATCATGATTTGGCAATTAGAGAGACTGATCCCCCTTCTTTATCCAGGGTTTATCGGTTTTTTAGTCTTTCATGTACTCTACCATCTGTTCTTATTCCTAGTTGCAAAACGAAGTGGGCGCTGGGGTTATTTGATGATATGGGGGCTCTTCCTCATGTTTAATTTTCTCTATGACTCCTTTCTAGGCTTGCTTTTTCTAGGTTTATCTTTTGGTATGTGATGTGTCTTTGCAAAACACTATCTCCCCTATTTCCTCGCTTTTAGTGAGGGTTTTCTTCTATACGAACTTAGTAACACATTTCAGTAAACTTGTCGCATTCTCTTTCTAGTGGTATAATGTTACTATCCTGATGAATTGAGGAAACAAGATGAAAGAATATAACAAGTCTAGTAAGTTAGAGCACGTTGCTTATGATATCCGTGGTCCTGTTTTGGAAGAAGCCATGCGGATGCGAGCAAATGGAGAAAAGATTTTACGTCTGAATACAGGAAATCCAGCAGAATTTGGCTTTACAGCGCCAGACGAGGTCATTCATGACTTGATTATGAATGCGCGTGATAGTGAAGGTTATTCTGACTCCAAAGGGATTTTCTCAGCCCGTAAGGCCATCATGCAGTATTGCCAATTGAAGAAATTCCCAAACGTGGATATTGATGATATCTACCTTGGAAATGGTGTTAGTGAGTTGATTGTCATGTCCATGCAGGGACTTTTGGATAATGGGGACGAGGTTTTGGTACCAATGCCAGACTATCCTCTCTGGACAGCCGCTGTCAGCCTAGCTGGGGGAAATGCTGTTCACTATATCTGTGATGAAGCCGCAGAATGGTACCCAGATATTGACGATATCAAGTCAAAAATCACTTCTAATACCAAGGCAATCGTCCTTATCAATCCAAACAACCCAACTGGGGCCCTTTATCCGAAGGAACTTTTGCTGGAGATTATTGAGATTGCCCGTCAAAACGATTTGATTATCTTTGCGGATGAAATCTATGACCGCATGGTTATGGATGGACATGTGCATACGCCTGTGGCTAGTTTGGCACCAGATGTTTTCTGTGTCAGCATGAATGGTCTGTCAAAATCTCACCGTATCGCTGGTTTTCGTGTAGGTTGGATGGTCTTATCTGGACCTAAGACACACGTCAAGGGCTATATTGAAGGTCTCAATATGCTGTCCAATATGCGTCTTTGCTCTAACGTTTTGGCCCAACAAGTCGTACAAACTTCCTTGGGTGGTCACCAGTCAGTCGATGAATTGCTTCTTCCTGGTGGACGAATCTATGAGCAAAGAAACTTCATCTACAATGCTATTCAAGATATTCCAGGCTTGTCTGCCGTTAAACCCAAGGCGGGACTCTATATCTTCCCGAAAATCGACCGCAACATGTACCGTATCGATGATGATGAGCAGTTTGTCCTTGATTTCTTGAAGCAGGAAAAGGTTCTCTTGGTTCATGGTCGAGGCTTTAACTGGCAGGAACCAGACCACTTCCGTATAGTTTACCTTCCTCGTGTTGATGAACTGGCCCAAATCCAAGAAAAGATGACTCGTTTCTTGAAACAGTATCGTAGATAGGGCTTACATTCGAAAAAGCTGGAAACATTTGCCTAGGGCTATTGACAAAAGTGAAAGAATCAGATAGAATAGTAAAGTATGTTTAGTAACTGATCACTTTATAGCCGGCTAAACGAATACAAAATCTATGAGGAGGTATTCATCGTGAAACGTACTTATCAACCAAGTAAACTTCGTCGTGCGCGCAAACACGGATTCCGTAACCGTATGTCAACTAAAAACGGTCGTCGCGTATTGGCAGCTCGTCGTCGTAAAGGACGCAAAGTTTTGGCTGCATAATCCAAACGAATTATATCAAAAATCAGTAGGAACTCGAGTCTACTGATTTTTATTTTTGTAAAAAAAGTTAAAAAGGCTTTATATTTTTGCTCAAATAGTGTATAATATTTCACATACTGTAAAAAATGGAGAATAATCATGAAGAAATCAAAAGTTATGCTTTTTGGAGCTATGGCTTTGACAGCAGGTCTAGCTCTAGCGGCATGTGGGGCATCCCAATCAAGCAATGCAGACAAGACTTACTCTTATATCTTTGTCAATAACCCAGATACCTTGGATTATATTACCTCTACACGAGACTCTACATCTAGTATCACAACCAACTTGGTTGATGGTTTGTTGGAAAATGACCAGTATGGCAATCTCATCCCGTCTATGGCTGAGTCATGGACAGTGTCAAAAGATGGTTTGACCTACACTTATAAGATTCGTCAGGGAGCTAAATGGTACACTTCTGAAGGAGAAGAGTATGCGGATGTAACAGCTCATGACTTTGTGACTGGTCTTAAGTATGCGGCTGATAAAAAGGCTGAAAACTTGTACTTGGTACAAGATTCTATCAAGGGTCTAGCAGACTATGTTGAAGGGAAATCATCTGATTTTGCAACTGTTGGTGTTAAGGCGGTGGATGATTACACGCTACAATATACTCTCAACCAACCTGAGACTTATTGGAACTCTAAAACAACAGCAAGTATTCTTAGTCCTGTAAATGAAGCTTTCTTGAAGTCTAAGGGAGATGACTTTGGAAGTGTGACACCATCAAGTATCTTGTCAAATGGTCCTTACTTGTTTAAGTCCTTCACATCAAAATCTTTGATTGAGTTTGATAAAAACCCTAACTACTGGGATAAGGACAATGTCAAAATTGAGAAAGTGAAACTTTCTTTCTTTGATGGTTCTGACCAAGACAGCATTGCAAGAGGCTTCTTGGATGGTAACTATACTGATGGTCGTATCTTCCCAACAAGTTCAGTCTTTGCTGAACTCAAGAAGGGGAATGAGGACAAGATTACCTACACACCACAAAACTCAGTTACTTTCTATTATCTTTTCAACGTTAATCGTCAAAGCTACAAGCAAACTATGAAACAGTCTGATAAGGAAAAGACAGATTCACGCGCAGCTATGCAAAATAAAGATTTCCGTCAAGCTATCAACTTTGCCTTTGACCGTCATGCTTATGCAGCACAGACAAATGGCGAAGATGGAGCAGACCGTATCTTGCGTAATACAGTAACACCAAGTAACTTTGTCCAAGTTGGTGATAAGAACTTTGGTGATATTGTTAATGAGAAAATTGTCAACTACGGTAAAGATTGGGCAAATATCAACCTAAACGATGGTAAGCAAGCCTTCTTGAATCCTGAAAAGGCCAAAGAGAAGTTTGCGAAGGCCAAAGAAAGTCTGCAAGCTCAGGGAGTAACTTTCCCAATTCATTTGGATATGCCAGTTGACCAGACTGCTAAGTTAGATGTGCAACAGGCCGGTTCTTTCAAACAAACAGTGGAAGAAACCCTTGGTAAGGAGAATGTGGTCATCGATGTTATCCAACTATCTCCAGATGAAAAAGACCAAGCAACCTACTTTGCAGATACAGCAGAACAAAAGGACTACGATATCGACATCTCAGGATGGGGTGGAGATTACTCAGATCCTAAGACTTACCTAGATATCCTTGATCCAGAGACAGGTTCTCAGTTGAAAAACATGGGCTTGTCTGAAGGGAAAGATAAGGAAGTTAAGGACAAGATTGGTCTTGCTGACTATAAGAAACTCTTGGATCAGGCAGACGCAGAAATCACAGATACTCAAGCCCGCTATGAAAAATATGCTGAAGCCCAAGCTTGGTTGACAGATAGTGCCCTCTTCCTACCAGTTCAAAGTGGTGGAGCTAACCCAATCTTCCGTAAGACTGTACCGTTTACAGGACCATTCTCATTCGTTGGTCATAAGGGAAATGCGGACAACTACAAATATGTTGAATTGCAAAAAGAGCCAGTCACTGCTAAACAGTACCAAGAACTCTATGAAAAATGGCTGAAAGAAAAAGCTGAGTCAAATAAAAAAGCTCAGGAAGATTTAGCTAACCACATTCAATGATATTCCTAGTCATGCTTTTCAGTTAATACTCTTCGAAAATCTCTTCAAACCACGTCAGCGTTGCCTTACCGTAGGTATGTTACTGACTTCGTCAGTTCTATCCACAACCTCAAAACAGTGTTTTGAGCTGACTTCGTCAGTTCTATCTGCAACCTCAAAACAGTGTTTTGAGCTGACTTCGTCAGTTTCATCTACGACCTCAAAGCAGTGCTTTGAGCAGCCTGCGGCTAGCTTCCTAGTTTGCTCTTTGATTTTCATTGAGTATAAGCATAGTGAATGGATTCAGAAAAAGGCCTTACCAGAGCTTCTTGCTTCTGGTAGGGCCTTTTCTTTATTCTTTTAAGTGATAGGAATAGCTAGCGACAACGACGTCTTGGTGCCAACGAAGGGCGTATTTGAGTTTGAGACTCATCTGATTGTGTAGGATATTTTGCCAAGGTTTATTAGGGATAAACTGGGGTACCAGAACAGTGACTGTATAGTTCTTTTTCTGGGCATCCTCAGAGATTCGTTTGACATACTTGACAGTAGGGGTGATGATGTCGCGGTAGCTGGTCTTGATGTTCTTCAGAGTAATGGTTGGGAAGTAATCGGCAAATTCTTGGAGAATTTCTTGGTCTTTCTCTGCTGTTTCCTTAGTAGAAATGTGCATGGCTAAGACTTCATCACCGATACTTTGAGCGTAGTTAATGGCTCCGACGCTAACTCGGGTGACATTTCCTACTAGGACGAGGACAAGATTGCCATCGTAGGTACGTTTTTCGATGCCTTCATAGAGACGTAGTTGTTGGGCCACTTTTTGGTAATGACTGTGAATGGCCAAGAAAAGTAGGGTGAGTACGAGAATAATCGGGAAGAAAGGCCAGATATCACTGAGACGGAAAAAGAGCAGGATGAGCACGATAGCGTAGCAAATGATGGCCCCAAGGATTATTGGCAAGGGCAGGTTTTAAGAAATTTGCCCCCTTTTCTTTTTTCCAATGGCGAATCATCCCAGTCTGAGAAAGGGCAAAGGGAACGAAGACCCCGATAGTATAAAGAGGAATCAAACGTTCGGTATTGCCATTAAAAATGAGAAGAAGAATCATAGCCCCAAAGGCCAGAGTTAAAATTCCATTAGAGTAGCCTAGGCGGTCTCCTTTTTCCATAAAGAGGTGGGGCATGTATTTGTTTTTAGCCATATTGTAGGCCAGCATAGGGAAGGCTGAAAAACCAGTATTTGCAGCTATGGCCAAAATCAAGGCTGTGGAGAATTGGAAGGTATAATAGCCAAGGTGGCCTAAGAAGGAATTACCAAGGATGCCTTGAGCCATTTGTGAAAGAATAGTTTCTCCATGTTGAGGCAGAATCCCCATCCAGTAGTTTAGGAAGGTGATACCAGCAAAAAGAAAACCTAAAATCAGTGACATGATGGTCAAGGTCTGAGCGGCATTCTTTTCTTTTGGAGCCTTGAAAAAGGGAACGGCATTTGAAATAGCTTCAACCCCTGTCAGAGAGGCAGATCCGCTGGTAAAAGCTCTTAGAATGAGAACGATAGACAGATTCGGTACAGCATGTCCGATAGGAGAAGTCGCCTGATAGCTGAGAGAACCTGTCGCTAGTTGAAAAATTCCATAGAGCAAGAGAAAGACAGTACTGATGATAAAGAGATAGACAGGAATCATCAGTGAACTGGCAGATTCTTTCAACCCCCGTAAGTTCAAAAGCATGAGCAAGCAAACCAGAAAAATGGAGATGTGGAGGTTGTAAGGGTGGAGAGCAGGGAGAGCTGCTGTGATAGCATCAGCTCCAGATGATACCGATACTGCCACAGTCAGCATGTAGTCAACCAGCAGACTACCTCCAGCAATCAAGCCTAGCTCGGGCGATAGATTTTCTCGAGTAACCATATAGGCCCCTCCTCCTTGAGGGTAGGCGTGGATGATTTGACGGTAGGAAACAGTCAGACTGGCCAGGAGTAGGAGGACAAAAAGGCCGATAGGAAGGCTCCACCATATAGCAAGTGGAGAGAGACTAGCCAAGACGAGGACTACTTGCTCAGGCCCATAGGCAATGGAAGATAGAGCGTCGCTTGACAACATGGCTAGTGCCTGCATTTTTCCCAGTAGTCCCCCTTCGCCTTCTGTTAAGGACTTAAGAGGACGACCGATAAAGGTCTGTTTTAATTTTGTAAACATGGTATTTTCCTTTTCTGAAAATTTCAATAAGTGCTATTATACTGCTTTGGAAAAATAGCGTCAAGAGACGACGATGGATTTTAGAATATTTTTTACAGATGAGGAGAGAGGTCAGTTTTTTTGCTATAATAGAAGATAGAAAACGAGGTTAGAAGAGATGATTTTTGATACACATACACACTTGAATGTAGAAGAATTTGCTGGTCGTGAGGCAGAAGAAATTGCCTTGGCTGCGGAGATGGGTGTGACACAGATGAATATTGTTGGTTTTGATGAACCAACGATTGAGCGTGCTTTGGAGTTGGTGGATGAGTACGACCAACTCTACGCAACCATTGGTTGGCATCCTACAGAAGCTGGTACTTATACAGAGGAGATTGAAGCCTACTTGCTTGACAAGCTCAAGCATCCAAAGGTAGTTGCCTTGGGTGAGATTGGTTTGGACTACCATTGGATGACAGCGCCAAAAGAGGTGCAGGAGCAGGTTTTTCGCCGTCAGATTCAGTTATCTAAGGACTTGGATTTACCTTTTGTTGTCCATACTCGTGATGCGCTGGAAGATACCTATGAGATTATCAAAAGTGAGGGCGTTGGTCCTCGTGGTGGGATTATGCACTCATTTTCAGGGACTCTTGAGTGGGCAGAGAAGTTTGTCGCGCTTGGCATGACTATTTCCTTCTCAGGAGTGGTGACTTTTAAGAAGGCCACCGACATCCAAGAGGCGGCTAGAGAACTTCCTTTGGACAAGATTTTGGTGGAAACGGATGCTCCCTACTTGGCTCCTGTTCCTAAACGGGGTCGTGAAAATAAAACAGCCTACACTCGCTATGTAGTGGACTTTATCGCTGACTTGCGTGGCATGACGGCAGAAGAGCTAGCGGCGATAACAACTGCAAATGCAGAACGAATTTTTGGATTGGACAGCAAGTAATGAAAGAGAAAATTTCCCAAGTTATCGTGGTTGAAGGTCGCGATGATACGGCCAATCTCAAACGTTATTTCGATGTAGAGACCTATGAGACACGAGGTTCTGCCATCAATGAGCAAGATATTGCACGTATTCAGCGTCTACACCAACGCCATGGAGTCATTGTCTTTACAGACCCAGATTTTAATGGGGAGCGGATTCGTCGCATGATTATGACGGCCATTCCAACAGTTCAGCATGCCTTCCTCAAACGAGATGAAGCTGTCCCCAAGTCCAAGACCAAGGGCCGTTCTCTGGGAATTGAGCATGCCAGCTATGAAGACCTGAAAACGGCTCTAGCTCAGATTACAGAACAATTTGAACATGAGAGTCAGTTTGATATCAGTCGTAGCGACTTGATTCGCCTTGGTTTTCTAGCGGGAGCAGATAGCCGTAAGCGAAGAGAATATCTAGGAGAAGCTCTCCGAATTGGCTATTCCAACGGCAAGCAACTCTTGAAACGCCTAGAACTATTTGGAGTAACCTTGGTGGAAGTGGAAGAAGCTATGAAATCTTATGAGAACAGCTAAGCAGACCCCAAATGTAAGGGGAATGTGTTACAATAGAAGTAACAGATAATAGAAAAGAGAATAGATGAGAATTGCAGATTACAGCGTGACCAAGGCAGTGCTGGAGCGTCACGGTTTTACCTTTAAAAAATCCTTCGGGCAAAATTTCTTGACGGATACCAATATTCTTCAAAAAATCGTGGATACGGCTGAGATTGATGACCAGGTTAATGTCATCGAAATCGGGCCAGGGATTGGTGCCTTGACGGAGTTTTTGGCTGAGCGTGCAGCAGAAGTTATGGCCTTTGAGATCGACCACCGTTTGGTGCCTATTTTGGCAGATACCTTGCGTGATTTTGACAATGTGACCGTAGTCAACGAGGATATTCTCAAGGTTAATTTGGCGCAACATATCCAGAATTTTAAAAATCCTGACCTGCCAATCAAGGTAGTAGCTAACTTACCATACTACATCACGACACCTATTCTCATGCACTTGATTGAAAGTGGCATTCCGTTTAGTGAGTTTGTCGTCATGATGCAAAAAGAAGTGGCGGACCGCATTTCAGCTCAACCGAATACCAAGGCTTATGGTAGCTTGTCGATTGCGGTTCAGTACTACATGACTGCCAAGGTTGCCTTCATCGTGCCTCGTACGGTCTTTGTGCCAGCGCCAAATGTGGATTCGGCCATCTTGAAAATGGTGCGTCGTCCAGAGCCAGCCGTAGCAGTGGAAGACGAGAACTTCTTCTTTAAGGTTTCCAAGGCTAGTTTTACCCATCGCCGCAAGACCTTGTGGAATAACTTGACAGGTTACTTTGGCAAGACTGAAGAGGTCAAGGACAAGCTGACCAAGGCTTTGGATCAAGCAGGCTTGTCACCAAGTGTACGTGGGGAAGCTCTCAGCTTGGCAGAGTTTGCTAGCCTAGCAGACGCACTTAAAGGGCAAGGACTCTAAGATGCAGGGACAAATCATTAAAGCCTTGGCAGGCTTCTACTATGTAGAAAGTGAGGGCAAGGTGTATCAAACACGAGCGCGTGGAAATTTCCGTAAAAAAGGTCATACCCCTTACGTTGGGGACTGGGTCGACTTTTCTGCCGAAGAAAATTCAGAAGGCTATATCCTCAAGATTCACGAACGCAAAAATAGCCTAGTCCGTCCGCCCATTGTCAATATTGACCAAGCTGTAGTAATCATGTCCGTCAAGGAACCTGATTTTAACAGCAATTTGCTGGATCGTTTCTTGGTTCTTTTGGAACACAAGGGAATCCATCCCATCGTTTATATTTCTAAAATGGATTTGTTGGAAGATAGAGAAGAACTGGATTTTTATGAACAGACTTATGGTGATATCGGCTATGACTTTGTGACCAGTAAAGAGGAACTCCTGCCCTTGTTAACAGGTAAGATTACAGTCTTTATGGGGCAGACAGGTGTTGGGAAATCAACTCTTCTCAATAAAATCGCACCAGACCTCAATCTTGAAACAGGAGAAATTTCAGACAGTCTGGGTCGCGGGCGCCACACTACTCGAGCTGTTAGTTTTTACAACCTCAATGGGGGTAAAATCGCAGATACACCGGGCTTTTCATCCTTGGACTATGAAGTATCAACGGCGGAAGACCTTAATCAGGCCTTTCCAGAGATTGCTAGTGTCAGCCGAGATTGTAAGTTCCGTACTTGTACCCATACCCATGAGCCGTCTTGCGCAGTTAAGCCAGCTGTAGAAGAAGGAATTATTGCCACCTTCCGTTTTGACAACTACCTGCAATTCCTCAGTGAGATTGAAAATCGCAGAGAAACTTATAAAAAAGTCAGCAAAAAAATTCCAAAATAAGGAGAAACCTATGTCTCAATACAAGATTGCTCCGTCAATTCTGGCAGCAGATTATGCCAACTTTGAACGTGAAATCAAACGCCTAGAAGCAACTGGGGCAGAATATGCCCATATCGATATCATGGATGGTCACTTTGTGCCACAAATCAGTTTTGGTGCAGGTGTGGTCGAAGCTCTTCGCCCTCATAGCAAGATGGTCTTTGACTGCCACTTGATGGTAGCTAATCCAGAGCATCATTTAGAGGATTTTGCGCGTGCAGGTGCGGATATTATCAGCATCCATGTGGAAGCAACGAATCATATTCATGGTGCCCTCCAAAAAATTCGTTCACTCGGTGTTAAGCCATCAGTTGTCATCAATCCTGGTACGCCTGTTGAAGCTATCAAGCACGTGCTTCACCTAGTTGACCAAGTTTTAGTTATGACAGTTAACCCTGGCTTCGGTGGTCAAGCCTTTCTGCCAGAAACTATGGATAAAGTCCGTGAGTTGGTTGCCCTTCGTGATGAAAAAGGCTTGAACTTTGAAATCGAAGTGGATGGCGGGATTGATGATCAAACTATTGCTCAAGCCAAAGAAGCTGGTGCGACCGTTTTTGTAGCAGGTTCCTATGTCTTTAAGGGAGATGTCAATGAGCGAGTACAAACTCTCAGAAAACAACTGGACTAGGGTTGCCGTTTTTGCAGGAGGAGACCGCGGTCATTATCGGACGGACTTTGATAGTTTTGTCGGTGTGGATCGAGGCTCGCTCTGGGTCTTGGAGGAAAATCTACCTCTTGCTTTAGCGGTTGGAGATTTTGATTCTGTAACCGCAGAAGAGCGACAGGTGATTCAAAAACGTGCCCAGCATTTTGTCCAAGCCCGACCAGAAAAAGATGATACAGATTTGGAATTGGCTCTCTTAACCATCTTCGAGCAAAATCCTCAGGCTGAGGTCACTATTTTCGGTGCTTTGGGTGGCCGTATTGATCACATGCTGGCTAACGTCTTTCTACCTAGCAATCCCAAGTTGGCTCCCTATATGCGTCAGATAGCGATTGAGGATGGGCAAAATTTGATTGCCTATTGTCCAGAAGGAACCAGTCAGCTAGAACCTCGTTCAGACTACGATTATCTAGCTTTTATGCCGGTTCGAGATAGCCAGCTTACCATTCTCGGAGCCAAGTATGAGTTGACAGAGGACAATTTTTTCTTTAAAAAAGTGTACACTTCTAACGAATATATAGATAGGGAAGTTTCGGTGACTTGCCCAGATGGCTATGTGGTCGTGCTGCATAGCAAGGACAGGAGGTAGGATGGAAAGTTTACTTGTTCTATTATTGATTGCCAACCTAGCTGGTATCTTTCTGATTTGGCAAAGGCAGGATAAGCAGGAAAAACATCTAAGTAAGATCTTGGAGGATCAGGCAGATCACTTGTCAGACCAGTTGGATTACCGCTTTGAACAAGCAAGACAAGCCAGCCAGTTAGATCAAAAAGATTTGGAAGTGTCTGTCAGTGACCGTTTGCAAGAAGTGAGAATTGAATTGCACCAAGGTCTGACTCAGGTTCGTCAAGAAATGACAGATAATCTCCTCCAAACCAGAGACAAGACTGACCAACGTCTCCAAGCCTTGCAGGAATCAAATGAGCAACGCTTGGAACAAATGCGCCAAACAGTCGAGGAAAAACTAGAAAAGACCTTACAGACACGCTTGCAGGCTTCCTTTGAGACAGTTTCCAAACAACTGGAGTCGGTCAATCGTGGCCTTGGAGAAATGCAGACAGTTGCCCGTGATGTCGGCGCCCTTAACAAGGTTCTCTCTGGAACCAAAACGCGAGGGATTCTTGGAGAATTGCAACTGGGGCAAATCATCGAAGACATCATGACCCCTGCCCAGTATGAACGAGAATATGCAACGGTTGAAAACTCTAGTGAACGAGTGGAGTACGCCATCAAGTTACCCGGACAAGGCGATCAGGAATACGTCTACCTACCAATTGACTCTAAGTTTCCACTGGCAGATTATTACCGCCTAGAAGAAGCATATGAAGCAGGTGACAAGGGTGAGATTGAACGCTGTCGTAAGTCGCTCCTAGCCAGCGTCAAACGCTTTGCCAAGGATATCAGGAACAAGTACATAGCACCGCCTCGAACGACCAATTTTGGAGTTTTGTTTGTGCCAACAGAAGGTCTCTACTCAGAAATCGTCCGCAATCCGGTCTTCTTTGATGACTTGAGACGGGAGGAGCAGATTATTGTCGCAGGTCCAAGTACCCTATCAGCCCTTCTTAACTCCCTATCAGTTGGCTTCAAAACTCTAAATATCCAAAAGAGTGCCGACCATATCAGTAAGACTCTTGCCAGTGTTAAGACCGAGTTTGGTAAGTTTGGTGGCATTCTGGTCAAGGCACAAAAACACCTCCAACATGCCTCTGGCAATATTGATGAATTATTAAACCGTCGTACCACAGCTATCGAGCGGACGCTCCGTCACATTGAGTTGTCAGAAGGTGAGCCTGCGCTTGATCTACTCCATTTCCAAGAAAATGAGGAAGAATATGAAGATTAGTCACATGAAAAAAGACGAGCTGTTTGAAGGCTTTTACCTAATCAAATCAGCTGACCTGAGACAAACTCGCGCTGGGAAAAACTACCTAGCTTTTACCTTCCAAGATGATAGTGGCGAGATTGAAGGGAAACTCTGGGATGCCCAACCTCATAACGTTGAGGCCTTTACAGCAGGCAAGGTTGTCCACATGAAAGGACGCCGAGAAGTTTATAACAACACTCCACAGGTCAATCAAATTACTCTCCGCCTGCCTCAACCTGGCGAACCCAATGATCCAGCTGATTTCAAGGTCAAGTCGCCAGTTGATGTCAAGGAAATCCGTGACTATATGTCGCAAATGATTTTTAAAATTGAAAATCCTGTTTGGCAACGGATTGTCCGAAAGCTCTACACCAAGTATGATAAGGAATTTTACTCCTATCCAGCTGCCAAGACTAATCACCATGCCTTTGAAACGGGTTTGGCTTATCATACGGCGACCATGGTGCGTTTGGCGGATGCTATTAGCGAAGTCTATCCTCAGCTCAATAAGAGCCTGCTCTATGCAGGGATTATGCTGCATGACTTAGCTAAAGTCATCGAGTTGACGGGACCAGACCAGACCGAATACACAGTTAGAGGCAATCTCCTTGGGCATATCGCTCTGATTGATAGTGAAATTACCAAGACAGTGATGGAACTCGGCATCGATGATACCAAGGAAGAAGTCGTTCTGCTTCGTCACGTAATCCTTAGTCACCATGGCTTACTTGAGTATGGAAGTCCAGTCCGTCCACGCATTATGGAAGCAGAGATTATCCATATGATTGACAATCTGGATGCTAGCATGATGATGATGTCAACAGCTCTTGCTTTGGTAGATAAAGGAGAGATGACCAATAAAATCTTCGCTATGGACAATCGTTCCTTCTATAAACCAGATTTAGATTAACAATTTAAGAAAAATGAGCATTTTTTAGGATAAGAATGTTCGTTTTTTTATGTGAATATGGTATAATAGATAAAATATCAAAATTAAATGAAATGGGAAATAGAAATGAAATTAAGAAGAAGTGATCGAATGGTTGTCATTTCCAACTATTTGATTAATAATCCTTATAAACTAACTAGTCTCAATACTTTTGCTGAAAAGTATGAATCTGCTAAATCATCCATCTCAGAGGATATCGTCATTATCAAACGAGCCTTTGAGGAAATTGAAATCGGTCATATCCAGACAGTAACTGGTGCTGGTGGTGGTGTCATTTTCACACCATCAATCTCAAGCCATGATGCCAAGGAAATGGTTGAGGACTTGCGTGCTAAGTTGTCAGAAAGTGACCGTATCTTGCCAGGTGGCTATATCTACCTGTCTGATTTGCTTAGTACACCAGCTATCTTGAAAAATATTGGTCGCATTATTGCCAAGAGCTTTATGGACCAAAAAATTGATGCGGTTATGACCGTAGCGACTAAGGGTGTTCCTCTTGCAAATGCAGTTGCCAATGTCCTCAATGTTCCTTTTGTTATTGTGCGCCGTGACCTGAAAATTACCGAAGGTTCAACTGTCAGCGTCAACTATGTATCCGGTTCAAGTGGTGACCGCATTGAGAAAATGTTCCTTTCAAAACGTAGTCTCAAGGCAGGCAGCCGTGTCTTGATTGTGGATGACTTCTTGAAAGGTGGCGGAACTGTCAACGGGATGATCAGTCTCTTGCGTGAGTTTGATTCAGAATTGGCAGGTGTAGCGGTCTTTGCGGATAATGCTCAAGAAGAACGCGAAAAGCAGTTTGACTACAAGTCACTCTTGAAGGTAACCAATATTGATGTCAAGAACCAAGCCATCGATGTTGAGGTTGGTAATATCTTTGACGAAGATAAATAAGAGATAGAACTAAAGGTTGGAACGATTGTCCCAGCCTTTCTTTGCAAATAGAATAGAAGGAAACTTATGAAAACACCATTTATCAATAAAGAAGACTTAGAAAAGATTGTTGCCGAGTTCCCTACTCCCTTTCACTTGTATGATGAGAAGGGAATTCGTGAGAAGGCAAGAGCTGTCAACCAAGCCTTTTCGTGGAATAAGGGCTTTAAGGAATATTTTGCAGTTAAGGCTACTCCAACACCAGTTATCTTGAAAATTCTCCAAGAGGAAGGCTGTGGTGTGGACTGCTCTAGTTATGTAGAGCTTTTGATGAGTCATAAGCTGGATTTCCCTGGTTCTGAAATTATGTTCTCTTCAAACAACACGCCAGATAAGGAATATGCCTATGCGCGTGAATTGGGTGCGACCATTAACTTGGATGCCTTTGAAGATATTGAACACCTGGAGCGTGCAGCAGGTATTCCAGAAATCATCTCATGTCGTTACAATCCTGGAGGCGTTTTTGAGCTAGGAACAGATATTATGGATAATCCTGGAGAAGCCAAGTTTGGCATGACCAAGGACCAGCTCTTTGAAGCTTTTGCCATCTTGAAGGAAAAAGGAGCCAAGATTTTTGGGATTCACTCCTTCCTAGCGTCCAATACCGTGACCCATCTCTATTATCCAGAGTTGGCTCGTCAGCTTTTTGCATTGGCTGTTGAAATCAAGGAAAAGTTGGGCATTTCGCTAGACTTTATTAATCTTTCTGGCGGTATTGGTGTCAACTATCGTCCAGAGCAGGAGCCAAATGATATCGCTTTGATTGGTGAGGGAGTTCGTAAGGTTTATGAAGAGGTTCTTACGCCAGCAGGTCTTGATCAGGTCAAGATTTTTACCGAATTGGGTCGCTTTATGTTAGCTCCTCATGGGGCTCTAGTCACAAGAGTCACTCATAAGAAGAAAACCTACCGTACCTATCTAGGTGTGGATGCATCAGCAGTAAATCTTATGCGTCCAGCTATGTACGGAGCCTACCACCATATCACCAATCTGACTCACCCAGAAGGACCAGCTGAAGTGGTTGATGTGGTTGGTTCACTCTGTGAAAACAATGATAAATTTGCAGTGAATCGCGAACTGCCTCATACAGAAATCGGTGATTTGCTGGTAATTCATGATACAGGTGCTCACGGTTTTTCAATGGGCTACCAGTACAATGCCAAACTTCGTTCTGCGGAAATCCTCTATACCGAAGAAGGCAAAGCCCGTCAAATCCGCCGTGCAGAGCGCCCTGAGGACTACTTTGCAACCTTGTATGGCTTTGATTTTGAAGAATAAAATGATAAGTAGTTGAAAATGAAATTGAAAAACAGATTGCTTTCTAAAAAATAGGCAAAAATCTTGTTTTTCCTTCAAGTCGTGATATAATAAAACTATAAAACGTTTTCAAGGAAGGTAACGATATGTCTGAAGAAACAATTGATTATGGACAAGTGACAGGAATGGTACATTCGACAGAAAGCTTTGGATCAGTAGATGGACCTGGTATTCGCTTTATTGTCTTTTTGCAGGGCTGTCACATGCGTTGCCAGTATTGCCACAACCCGGACACTTGGGCTATGGAGTCTAATAAATCGCGTGAACGGACGGTAGATGATGTTTTGACAGAGGCCTTGCGCTACCGCGGTTTCTGGGGAAATAAGGGTGGGATTACAGTCAGTGGAGGAGAAGCCCTCTTGCAGATTGATTTCCTGATTGCCCTCTTCACTAAGGCTAAGGAACAAGGAATCCACTGTACCTTGGATACCTGTGCCCTTCCTTTCCGTAATAAACCACGTTACCTTGAGAAGTTTGACAAACTCATGGCTGTCACTGACTTGGTTCTCTTGGATATCAAGGAAATCAACGAAGAACAGCACAAGATTGTCACTAGCCAAACCAATAAAAATATCTTGGCTTGTGCCCAGTATCTATCAGATATTGGAAAACCTGTCTGGATTCGCCATGTGCTAGTTCCAGGATTGACAGATAGAGATGACGACTTGATTGAACTTGGGAAGTTCGTCAAGACCCTTAAAAATGTTGATAAGTTTGAAATTCTACCTTATCACACTATGGGTGAGTTTAAATGGCGTGAATTGGGAATTCCATATTCCCTCGAAGGGGTCAAACCACCAACAGCAGACCGCGTCAAGAACGCTAAAAAACTCATGGATACCGAAAGTTACCAAGACTATATGAAACGTGTACATGGATAAAAAAGAAGCCTGATGGAAACATCGGGCTTTTAAGTTTACACAAATCTAGATAATTAAATGAAACAAAATTTTAAATCTTTTTTACTCTCTAAATTCTGAAAAAAATCCGAAAAAGAATGTGTAAGATATAGTTACTTTTAGAAATATTAAATAGAATAGGAGAACATCATGGAACAAAGTATTATCATTAAAAATTTATGTAAGTCGTATGGGCAAACTCAAATTTTAAAAGATATTTCTTTTGAAGCAAAAGCAGGTAGAGTGACTGCTTTCCTGGGTCCAAATGGAGCTGGTAAAAGTTCAACATTACGTATTTTATTGGGATTAGACAAAGCAACATCTGGTCTTACCAAAATTGGAGATCAAACTTATAAGGAATTAAAATTTCCTCTAAAGACTGTAGGAGCTTCATTTGACAGTGTAGGAGCTCCTGATGATCGGACTGTTTATCAACATTTGAAAATAGTTGCTGCTAGTAATGGGATATCTAGTCAGCGAATTGAACAAGTCTTGGATATGGTGGATATTAGCCATAAGAAAAAATCTAAAATTGGGAAATTATCATTAGGAGAAGGACAACGATTAGGAATTGCAACAGCTCTATTAGGAAATCCTCAATATCTGATATTGGATGAACCGACTAATGGGTTGGATCCAAGAGGAATTAGGTGGTTTAGAGAGTTTATAAAAAAACAAGCTCAAGAAGGAAAGACAGTCTTGCTATCATCTCATATATTATCGGAAGTGGAAGCAGTAACAGATGATGTAGTTATCATAAATAAAGGAAAAGTTCTTATAAAAGGCACTTTACAAGAAGTGATGAAAAATCTTTCTTCACTAGAAGAAGTCTTCTTTAGTTTAACAGAGGGAGGAAAGTGACATGGCACTTATATACTCTCTTCATTCTGAAATATTGAAATTGCTTTATAGGAGAGCTACTCATGTTGTATTATTCTTGATACTGGTATTTCAAACGTTTTTAGCAAATATTGGTGCTTCTCAAATTGTTTCAGTTGGTATCCATGCTACACCAGAGACAAATCCAGAATTAGCAGAAGCTATACCTCCTATTGAATTTTTAGGTTTTGATGTCACTTTATTTGGTGTTTTTATTATGATTATCCTAGGCTCAATTTACGGAGCCGAGGAGTATAAATGCTCTGCTATTCGTACAAGCCTCCTCTCTATTACAAATCGAAGTACTTTCCTAGTTTCAAAAACATTAGTTTGGCTTGTATTTTCTTTTTTCATTTCCTTTCTATCAATATTCCTTACGATTAACATGACACATTATGTTTTAGGACAAGATGGATTATTGCTTTTTTCACTAAATGGGAGAGTTTGGTTCTATATATTTTTAGCCAGTATAGCTTGGACTTTGTTGGGACTGCAAGCCTATATTATGGCTTTGACATTTAAAATAGCCATTGTTCCTCTATTATTTTTGCTTCCTCAAGTTTACAATTTGGGAACATTCTTAGCAAACTATATATCGACTGCAAAATTTCTTCCAGTTATATTGGGGCAAGGATTGATTGCTACATCTCCTCAAATTTTAGGACATAATAGTTTACAAAATATTTTACTTTTACTTTGTTGGAACTTCTCATTCTTGGCTTTAGCAATTTACCGCTTACTTAAGTCAGATATCGGAGGAGGTGAATAAGTTGAAAGAACAACTTAAAAGTGAGTATCTCAAGTTTATTATGAATCCTTGGTACTGGTTGATTATAGGTGCTCTATTACTGTGTGTTCCAGCGTTAGTTATTTTTTTAAATAATAAGCCAGACCAGTTGACTCTACAGTTTGTTTTGGAACAGCTACTGCAAAGTCTCTATTTAGGACAGGCAGGTTTCGTTAGTCTAGCGGTTCTATTTATAGGTCAAGAATTTACAGGTTCTAGCCTTCGTACCAGTTTTCTTACATGTCCAAATCGTTTGAAATTTATAATCTGTAAACTAGCTATTGTATTATGTGTGGAAATTGTATTATTGGTCGCTGTAATATCATTATGTATACTAATCGCCCAAGGATACTACAATATCAATCTTTTGAGTAATATTAAACATGTTCTGACAATCCTATTTCCAGCATGTATTTCTATTCTAACCTTCTCTCTTTTAAGTGGTATTTTTGTATTTATTTCCCAGTCTTTTATCTTAATTTTGGGAATCAGTTTATCCCTTTTATTGGGGTTGGGACAAATGTTACTACAATTCAGTTCTTTTTTTAGAAATTTACCATTACTAGCTAGTATGAATTGTTTTTATACCCATCCCTTGTCGCTTTATTATCCAGTGTGGCAAGGCTTAGGGATACAAATAGTTTGGTTATTAATTGTTTTTCTATTTGCTACATTGATACTTATAGGAAGAAATGTACGCTAAAGACAGGGGATGTCCTGTCTTTTTCTTGGTTAGTGCTATAATATAGTTAGGAGGGTGAGTTATGGCTTATAAAATTTTGGTGGTAGATGATGATCTCGCTATTCTTCGTCTAATAAAAAAAGTACTAGAATATGAAAAATATGAAGTAGTCATACGAAATAAGATAGAAGAGATTGATCTTTGTGATTTTACAGGCTTTGACTTGATTCTATTAGATATTATGATGCCTGTTAGTGGTTTAGAGATCTGTCAGATGATTCGCGAACAGATAACTGTTCCTATCTGTTTTATAACTGCTAAGGATATGGATGAAGATTTAGTAGCTGGAATTAATGCAGGTGCTGATGATTATATTATGAAGCCCTTTAGTATGCAAGAATTGTTAGCACGTGTTAAAATGCACTTACGTCGTGAAGAACGGATTAAAGGAAATGTTCATCAAATAAAGATTGGGAAGCTTATACTATATACGGATAGTAAGGAACTATTTGTAAACGATGATAAGATTGCTCTGACAAGGAGGGAATTTGACATAGTGAATCTTTTGGCAAGCAACCCAAGTAAAATATATTCTATTGAGGAAATTTATAATTATCTATATCCACAAAGTTCAGAAGCGCTCTTACGTTCGGTTTCAGAGTACATTTATCAAATTCGTCAAAAGTTGAAACCTTATCAATTAAATCCAATTAAAACCTTATACGGTGGAGGATATCAATGGGTAGAATCAAAAGTTTTAGACAATTAATTCGAGAAACCTGTTGGAGAATTATTTGGCAGTTTAGTCTTGGCTTACTAATGGCCTATCTTATTCCCTTAGCTTCAGTATCTATACAAATAAATGAAGATGGGAAAACTTTAAACAATAGTGGTGTTCTATCAATCTTTTTTAATGTGTCATCATGGATATATATTTGTGTTTTATTGATTGTTCTAATAAGTTATCACATTGGAAAATTGTTGAAAAAACTGAGTTATGAAATGACTTTGATTTATGAAAATAGTATGTGGTTGAAGAAGGAATGTACAGAAAGTTTAACGGTTAAAGAATTTCGCGAGACAGGAAATCGGATTATTGTGATGCAAGATAGAATTCGACAATTAATAGTTAATGAGAAACAGCAGAAGGAAGATTTGATGTTTCAGGTTTCAGCAGCTTCTCATGATTTAAAAACTCCCTTAACCATTATTAGGGGAAATGTGGAATTTTTGCAGACGATAACTGAAAACGACCAATCTCAAGAATGCTTAGCAGATATAGAAAGAGCTAGTCAACAGTTACTAGATTATTTCAATCAATTGATTCACTATTCTAAAACCTATTATGATGATGAGACAGGTTGGACGGAGTATTCCTCTTCAGATTTTATCAATGAATTAGAGAAAGAAGTCTCTTTTTTGATAAAAAATCAGATGAAGTTTTCTTTTGAACAAAATGTGAAAGGAACTGAAAACTATTATATAAATCAATCTCTTCTGATTCGTGCCATACAAAATATTTTAACAAATGCTTTGGAATACGCTGATAAACAGAATCCTAAAATTAAAATTAGAGTAGAGCAAGAGGGGAAGGAATTGAAAATAGGTATATGGAATAATGGTTCGGAATTTCCAGAGGAAGTTTTAACTAATTTTGGAAAGCTCTTTTATCGTATGGATAAAGCTAGATCGTATAAAGAGCAACATTATGGTATTGGACTAAGTTTTGTATGTAGAGTTGCAAAACTACACAAAGGCCGAGTTGAGCTTAGAAATAGAGACGAGGGAGCAGAAGTTTTAATAACTGTGAATTGTATTAAATCATAGTGATTTACTTGTTAATTTATGATTGAATAGTTTTTATATGTGAGCTTTTAAACTATTTAACTTTTTCGACTAGTATAAGATGTAACGGTAGATAATAAAAACGAATGATGATATCTAGTTGATGAAAACTATTTATCATTCATTCGTTTTTTAATTATTGGATAATTTACGTAGCTTTATCTCGAACGTTGTTTTCCAGCGTTGCGATTTTTGTGTTTTTTCTTGCTTGTGATAGCAGTTGGTTGTTCAGGGGTAACGTCTTTTCGTCCACTTGGTTTAGAGAAAGCACGTGCTTTTGGTGGGTTCTTGGCTAGTTCTTCACGGACTTTTTTGCGAAGTTTTGGACGAACGATATAGTTGACGATAAACTGTTGGAGAATCATCATGAAACCACCGACAACCCAATAAAGTGTGACACTAGCTGGTGAGATGAGGGAGAAGCCGGCAATCATGACTGGGCTCACGTAAGCCATTTTCTTGATTTGATCTCTTTGCGTTTCATCTTCTACTCCGTGAAGTGAAAGGAGTGATTGAAGATAGTAAAGGACACCAGCGCAGGCAGCTAAAATCATACTTGGAGAGCCTAGAGGAATTCCTAGGTAACTTGCTTGAGCAACACCTTCAGTATGTTGGGCAGCAAAGTAGATAGCAGAGAAGAAAGGCATTTGAAGGAGGATAGGGAAACATCCTACACCACCAAACATGCTGATGCCGTGCTCTTTTTGAGCTGCAAAGAGAGCTTGTTGGGCTTCGAGTTTTTCTTCTTGAGTAGTTGCTTCTTTGAGACGCGTTTGGTGTGGCTCAAGGACGTGCTTGAGGGCGTTCATCTTTTCAGAGTGAAGCGTTGCCTTCCATGATTGGTAGATACCAAGTGGCAAGATAATCAAGCGCACGATAATGGTTACGATAATGATAGCGACACCGAAGCCTAGACCTTTATCAGTAGCGAAGTACTTGATAGCTTCTCCCATCGGAGCACCCAAGAAATCCCAAACGGGACCAATTGGCTTACCTGTTGCTTTATCAATCTGAACGCAACCAGTCAAGACTAGCAACATAGCCACTCCCATAGCTGAGAGTGCAAAACGTTTAATAGATTTCACTGTTTTTATTCCTTCTTTAAAAATTATACCTTTCTATTCTACTGTTTTTTTACAAAATATACAATAGTTCTAGAGACCTAATTTGCGATTTTAAAGTCAGGGTAGGGAGGAAAGTTGCTTAGTTTGACATCTAAGTAGCTGACTTTTGAAAAAGGTGTGGGTCCTTTGCGGATTTCTTGGATAAATTTTGCCATGGTAGCAGATGAGTCTGCTTGGGCTAAAATTTCTACTGTGCCATCGTCGTTATTCCATACTCGACCTGTGATGCCACCAATTTCAAGTGCCAAGCTGTAAACACCCCAACGAAAGCCGACACCCTGTACCCTACCTTGGGCAATCATTCTAACCTTTTGCATACCAAACCCCTTTGATTGTGTTATAATATTTCTATGACTATTATAACCTCAAAAGCCAATTCTGTGGTAAAAAATGCCAAGAAATTACACCAAAAAAAATACCGCAAGTCTGCCTATTTGATTGAAGGCTGGCACTTGTTTGAAGAAGCTGTTCAAGCTGGAGTGACGATTGAGAAAATCTTTGCCCTAGAAAGTTATCGAGAACAGTTAGTTGCTTTTCCGCAAACTGTCTGGGTATCAGAGGATATTTTGCTAGATTTGGCGGATTCTCAGACTCCACAGGGAATTGTTGCGGTGGTTCAAAAAGAAGAAGTAGAACAAACTGACTTTAGTCAGGGCAAGTTCTTGTTTTTGGAAGATGTGCAAGATCCTGGTAATGTGGGAACGATCATTCGAACTGCGGATGCAGCAGGTTTTACTGGAGTGATTGTTTCAGATAAATCGGCAGATACCTACAGTCTCAAGACTTTACGTTCCATGCAAGGCAGTCATTTTCATCTGCCTATTTACCGGATGTCTAATCAAGTGCTTCTCGAGAAAGCTAAAAAGGCAGGTATACATGTGCTGGCGACAACCCTATCTAAAGATTCTGTTGATTACAGAGAACTGCCTCCTATAGAAAATTTTGTACTAGTCATGGGAAATGAGGGTCAAGGAATTAGTTCCCTCATGGCTGAAAGTGCAGATCAATTGGTCCATATTAGCATGAAGGGGCAGGCCGAGAGTCTCAATGTTGCCGTTGCGGCCGGTATTTTAATTTTCCATTTAAGCTAATTTTAACTTTCTTTGTTATAATCAAGGAAAGATGTTCATAGAAAAGGAGAAAAGATGAATCACACTATTATTCACGACCGCGCAGGTCTCAATCAATTTTACGCTAAAGTCTATGCCTTTGTTGGTCTGGGGATCGGATTATCCGCTTTAGTATCAGGTCTTATGTTGACGGTCTTTCAATCTCAGTTGGTTTACTTTTTGATGCAGGGACGCCTCTGGTTGACCATTGCAACCTTAGCAGAACTAGCTCTGGTCTTTGTTGCCAGCAGTATGGCTTCAAAGAATAGTCCAGCTGCTCTTCCAGTATTTTTACTTTACTCTGTATTAAACGGCTTTACCCTCAGTTTTGTGGTGGCCTTCTATACTCCAGGTACAGTTTTATCTGCCTTTGTGTCGAGCGCCCTTCTCTTCTTTGTCATGGCGGCAGTTGGCATGTTCACCAAGAAAGATTTGAGTGGCCTTGGTCGGGCTATGATGGCGGCTCTTATCGGTTTGCTGATTGCCATGGTAGTTAATATTTTCTTGGCTAGTGGTTTCTTTGATTATATGATTAGCGTAGCCATGGTTTTGGTTTTCTCAGGGCTGATTGCTTGGGACAACCAAAAAATTCGCTATGCCTATGAGCAATCACAAGGTCGTGTAGCGACAGGTTGGGTTGTGTCAATGGCTCTTAGTATCTATCTTGATTTTATCAATCTTTTCCTAAGTATTCTACGTATCTTTGGTCGCAATGACTAGAAGGTCCCTAACATCAGTGTTCGAAGGAGCACTGATTTTTTCGTATTTGCTCTTTCCTTTTCTTGAAAATAGGTGTATAATGCTTTTAACTAATTTTTGAGGAGTAGTTTATGAAGAAAAGTTTTATTCATCAACAAGAAGAGATTTCCTTTGTCAAAAACACTTTTACCCAGTATTTGAAAGATAAGTTAGAAGTTGTCGAAGTTCAAGGTCCTATCTTGAGTAGGGTCGGCGATGGTATGCAGGACAACTTATCAGGTGTGGAGAATGCCGTATCGGTCAAGGTTCTCCAAATCCCTGATGCTACTTATGAAGTGGTGCACTCCCTTGCTAAATGGAAACGCCATACTTTGGCTCGTTTTGGTTTCGGTGAGGGAGAAGGTCTTTTTGTCCACATGAAGGCCCTTCGTCCAGACGAAGATTCGCTGGATGCGACCCACTCTGTTTATGTTGACCAGTGGGACTGGGAGAAAGTTATCCCAAATGGTAAACGTAATATCGCTTATCTAAAAGAAACAGTTGAGAAGATTTACAAGGCTATTCGCCTTACTGAGCTAGCTGTTGAAGCCCGCTATGACATCGAATCAATCTTGCCAAAACAAATCACTTTTATCCACACAGAAGAGTTGGTAGAACGCTACCCAGACTTGACACCAAAAGAGCGTGAAAATGCTATCTGTAAAGAATTTGGAGCAGTCTTCTTGATCGGTATCGGTGGTGAATTACCAGACGGTAAACCGCACGATGGACGTGCACCAGACTACGATGACTGGACAAGCGAGTCTGAAAATGGCTACAAGGGTCTAAATGGTGATATTCTTGTCTGGAATGAGTCTCTGGGTGGAGCCTTTGAGTTGTCTTCTATGGGAATCCGTGTAGACGAAGAAACGCTTCGCCGTCAGGTTGCCATCACAGGTGATGAAGACCGTTTAGAATTGGAATGGCACAAGGCTTTGTTGAACGGCCTATTCCCATTGACAATCGGTGGAGGAATTGGACAATCTCGGATGGCCATGTTCCTACTTCGCAAGAAACACATCGGAGAGGTGCAAACAAGTGTTTGGCCTCAAGAAGTCCGCGATACTTACGAAAATATTTTGTAGAGAATCGAACCGCAAGGTTCGGTTTTCTTTCTCTTTTTGTCCATAATTTGGTATAATAAACGGTATGAAAATCGTATCAGGAATCTATGGGGGACGTCCCCTCAAGACACTAGAAGGCAAGACGACAAGACCTACTTCGGATAAGGTTAGGGGAGCCATTTTTAACATGATTGGTCCCTACTTTGAAGGGGGACGAGTCTTGGACCTTTATGCAGGTAGTGGTGGTTTATCTATCGAGGCAGTATCGCGTGGCATGTTCAGCGCTGTTTTGGTGGAACGAGACCGTAAGGCTCAGGCTATTGTGGCTGAAAATATCCAGATGACCAAGGAAGTTGAGAAATTTCAACTTCTCAAGATGGAAGCAGAAAGGGCATTGGAACAGGTATCTGGGGAATTTGACCTCATTTTCTTAGACCCTCCTTATGCCAAGGAACAAATCGTAGCAGATATTGAAAAAATGGATGAGAAAGAGCTTTTTTCTGAAGATGTCATGGTCGTGTGTGAGACGGATAAGGCCGTCGAACTTCCAGAAGAAATTGCCTGCCTGGGTATCTGGAAGGAAAAAATTTATGGAATTAGTAAGGTGACAGTTTATGTCAGATAAGATTGGCTTATTCACAGGCTCATTTGATCCGATGACAAATGGGCATCTGGATATGATTGAACGGGCGAGCAGACTCTTTGATAAGCTCTATGTCGGTATTTTTTTCAATCCCCATAAACAAGGATTTCTCCCTCTTGAAAATCGTAAACGGGGACTAGAAAAGGCTTTGGAACATTTGGGGAATGTTGAAGTCGTGTTTTCTCATGATGAATTGGTGGTTGATGTTGCAAAAAGACTGGGGGCTACTTTCCTAGTGCGAGGCTTGAGAAATGCGTCGGATTTGCAATATGAAGCCAGTTTTGATTACTACAACCATCAGCTGTCTCCTAATATAGAGACCATTTATTTACATAGTCGACCTGAACATCTCTATCTCAGTTCATCCGGTGTTAGAGAACTTTTGAAGTTTGGTCAGGATATTACCTGCTATGTTCCTGAGAGTATTTTGGAGGAAATAAAAAATGAAAAAAAAGATTAGATGGCCCTTATATGTCATTGCGGCCTTAATTGTGACTTTCTTGGCATTTGTAGTGCCCTTGCCCTACTATATAGAAGTTCCAGGTGGTTCGGAAGATATTCGCCAAGTCCTTAAAGTCAATGACACAGAAGATAAGGAAGCTGGTGCCTATCAATTCGTTACGGTTGGTGTCCAGCACGCTACTTTAGCCCATATGATTTATGCTTGGTTGACGCCTTTTACAGATATTCGTAGTGCCCAAGAGACTACAGGTGGTTCTTCCGATGTTGAATTTATGCGGATTAATCAATTCTACATGCAAACATCACAAAACATGGCCAAGTATCAAGGGCTAAAAACAGCTGGTAAGGATATTGAACTAAAATATCTTGGGGTTTATGTTTTGACTGTGACGGATAATTCGACCTTTAAAGGGATTCTTAACATCTCTGATACGGTCACAGCAGTCAATGATCAAACCTTTGACAGTTCCAAAGACTTGATTGATTACGTCAATTCTCAAAAACTAGGGGACTCCGTCAAGGTAACTTATGAAGAGGATGGGCAAACCAAGTCTGCAGAAGGTAAGATTATCACCTTGGAAAATGGCAAAAATGGGATTGGAATCGGTTTGATTGACCGTACGGAAGTGACCAGTGATGTCCCAATTCGCTTTTCAACAGCTGGTATCGGTGGTCCAAGTGCAGGTCTCATGTTTAGTCTGGCCATCTATACTCAAATAGCTGACCCTGGTCTTCGTAATGGTCGTATCGTTGCCGGTACAGGTACCATTGATCGCGATGGGAATGTGGGGGACATTGGAGGTATTGATAAGAAAGTTGTTGCTTCGGCTAGAGAAGGTGCTGCTATTTTCTTTGCCCCGGATAACCCTGTTAGCGAAGAAGAACAAAAAGCGCATCCTGATGCTAAAAACAACTACCAAACAGCCCTAGAAGCAGCCAAAACAATCAAGACTGATATGAAAATCGTGCCAGTTAAAACCCTACAAGATGCAATTGATTACTTGAAAAACAATCCCTAGTTTTAAGTTAAGTTTCCAAACTAGCGCACAAACAGAGAAGATGGTATAATAGTCAAATGGTTCAATTATTATTCACTCTAAGCAGTCACATGCTCTTTATTTACGTGAGTTTTTACCTTTTAAAGGATCTTGTTCGATGGGAAAAGGTTTTAAAAGTGACAGCTGAGAATACAGGAAAAGTTCGTTTACTAGTAGCCTTTTTTAGCATTGTAATGGGCTACATCATGAGTTCTTTCTTTATCAGCCTATATCAGTTGTGGCAAGAAGCGTTTAGAGGATTATTATAAAATCAAGAGTAAAGGAAATAAGTATGGAAAAAATTGTGGTTCAAGGTGGCGATAATCGTCTGGTAGGAAGTGTTACGATCGAAGGAGCAAAGAATGCAGTCTTACCCTTGTTGGCAGCGACAATTCTAGCAAGTGAAGGAAAGACTGTTTTGCAGAACGTTCCTATCTTGTCAGATGTTTTCACTATGAATCAGGTGGTTCGTGGTTTAAATGCCAAGGTGGATTTTAATGAAGAAGATCATCTTGTTGAGGTGGACGCGACTGGCGATATCACTGAGGAAGCTCCTTACAAATATGTCAGCAAGATGCGCGCATCTATCGTTGTCTTGGGGCCAATCCTTGCCCGTGTAGGCCATGCCAAGGTATCCATGCCAGGTGGTTGTACGATTGGTAGTCGCCCTATTGATCTTCATTTGAAAGGTCTAGAAGCTATGGGGGCTAAGATCAGTCAGACAGCTGGTTATATCGAAGCCAAGGCTGATCGCTTACATGGAGCTCATATCTATATGGACTTCCCAAGTGTTGGTGCTACTCAGAACTTGATGATGGCAGCGACTCTAGCTGATGGGGTGACAGTGATTGAAAATGCTGCGCGTGAGCCTGAGATTGTTGACCTAGCCATTCTCCTCAATGAAATGGGAGCTAAGGTTAAGGGTGCTGGTACAGAGACCATTACCATTACCGGTGTTGAGAAACTTCATGGTACGACTCACAATGTAGTCCAAGACCGTATCGAAGCCGGAACCTTTATGGTAGCTGCTGCCATGACTGGTGGTAATGTCTTGATTAAAGACGCTGTCTGGGAGCACAACCGTCCCTTGATTGCCAAATTGCTTGAAATGGGAGTGGAAGTGACAGAGGAGTCTGAAGGAATTCGAGTTCGATCTCAACTAGAAAATTTAAAAGCTGTTCATGTGAAAACCTTGCCCCACCCAGGTTTTCCAACGGATATGCAGGCCCAATTTACAGCCTTGATGACCGTCGCAAAAGGGGAATCAACTATGGTGGAGACAGTTTTCGAAAATCGTTTCCAACATCTAGAAGAAATGCGTCGCATGGGCTTGCACTCTGAGATTATCCGTGATACAGCTCGTATTGTTGGTGGTCAACCTTTGCAGGGGGCAGAAGTTCTTTCAACTGACCTTCGTGCCAGTGCTGCCTTGATTTTGACAGGTTTGGTAGCACAAGGAAAAACTGTAGTTGGTAAATTGGTTCACTTGGATAGAGGTTACTACCGTTTCCATGAGAAGTTGGCACAGCTAGGTGCTAAGATTCAGCGGATTGAGGCAAGTGATGAAGATGAATAAGAAATCAAGCTACGTAATCAAGCGTTTACTTCTAGTCATTTTGGTACTGTTTTTAGGTGCTCTAGCCCTAGGTATCGGCTTAATGGTAGGTTATGGAATCTTGGGCAAGGGTCAAGATCCATGGGCTATCCTGTCTCCAGCAAAATGGCAGGAATTGATTCATAAATTTACAGGAAATTAGGCTGGAGAACCAGTCTTTTTCTAGAGATAAGGAGAAAAATGGATAAAAAAACAAGACAGACACTGATCGGGCTGCTAGTGTTATTGCTTTTATCTGCGGGAAGCTATTATATCAAGCAGATGCAGTCGACAGCTAATAGTCCTAAAACAAAGGTTAGTCAGAAAAAACAAGCGTCTGAAGCTCCTAGTCAAGAGTTGGCAGAAAGTGTCTTAACAGATGCAGTCAAAAGCCAAATAAAAGGGAGTCTTGAGTGGAATGGCTCAGGTGCTTTTATCGTCAATGGTAATAAAACAAATCTAGATGCCAAGGTTTCAAGTAAACCTTACGCTGATAATAAAACAAAGACAGTGGGCAAGGAAACAGTGCCAACCGTAGCTAATGCCCTCTTGTCTAAGGCTACTCGCCAGTACAAGAATCGTGAAGAAACTGGGAATGGTTCGACTTCATGGACTCCTCCAGGCTGGCATCAGGTTAAGAATCTAAAGGGGTCTTATACCCATGCGGTCGATAGAGGTCACTTGTTAGGCTATGCCTTAATCGGTGGCTTGGATGGTTTTGATGCCTCGACAAGCAATCCTAAAAACATTGCTGTTCAAACAGCCTGGGCAAATCAGGCTCAAGCCGAGGATTCGACTGGTCAAAACTACTATGAAAGCATGGTACGTAAGGCCTTGGACCAAAACAAGCGTGTCCGTTACCGTGTAACTCTTTATTATGCTTCAAACGAGGATTTAGTTCCTTCAGCTTCACAGATTGAAGCCAAGTCTTCAGACGGAGAATTGGAATTTAATGTCCTAGTTCCCAATGTTCAAAAGGGACTTCAACTGGATTACCGAACTGGAGAAGTGACTGTTACTCAGTAAAATATAACATAAACTCCTATGTCACTTGTGGATATAGGAGTTCTTTCTTACTAGTTTAAGCAGGGCTACAATAGACACTGATACTCAATGAAAATCAAAGTGCAAACTAGGAAGCTAGCCGCAGGTTGCTCAAAGCACAGCTTTGAGGTTGCAGATAAAGCTGACGTGGTTTGAAGAGATTTTCGAAGAGTATGGGAAAAATAATATGTACTGGACTATATTTTGT
>NZ_NCVI01000014.1:0-68363 GCF_002096895.1 Streptococcus mitis
AGAGCAAACTAGGAAACTAGCCGCAGGCTGTACTTGAGTACGGCAAGGCGACGTTGACGTGGTTTGAATTTGATTTTCGAAGAGTATTAATACTAGGAAAAGGACAGTTAGAGTCTTCTGTGTTATACTAGAGATATGTTAGATTTGAAAGAATACGGTATCGTCATGTGGCCGGATGAGAAGATTGTTTCTTTCCGTGAGAAACTTCTTGCCTGGTATGATGAAAACAAAAGAGATTTACCTTGGAGGAGAAGTAAAAATCCTTATCATATCTGGGTGTCTGAAATTATGCTCCAGCAAACCAGGGTGGATACGGTGATTCCTTATTATGAACGATTCTTGGACTGGTTTCCAACAGTGGAAAGTTTGTCAACAGCTCCCGAAGAGCGTTTGTTAAAGGCTTGGGAAGGTTTGGGTTATTATTCTCGAGTTCGTAATATGCAGGCTGCAGCCCAGCAGATTATGACTGACGTTGGTGGTCAATTTCCAAATACCTATGAAGGAATTTCCAGCTTGAAAGGGATTGGTCCTTATACAGCAGGAGCCATTTCCAGTATTGCTTTTAACTTGCCTGAGCCAGCTGTAGATGGTAATGTCATGCGTGTTTTGGCGCGTCTATTTGAAGTCAACCACGATATTGGGATTTCAAGTAATCGAAAAATTTTTCAGGCAATGATGGAAATCCTGATTGACCCAGAAAGACCTGGTGACTTTAATCAAGCTTTGATGGACTTAGGCTCAGATATTGAGGCGCCAGTAAATCCCAGACCAGAAGAAAGCCCAGTTAAGGACTTTAGTGCGGCATATCAGAATGGTACAATGGACCGTTATCCAATCAAGGCTCCCAAGAAAAAGCCTGTTCCAATTTATCTTAAAGCCTTGGTGGTCAAAAATACTCAAGGACAGTTTTTACTTGAAAAAAATGAAAGTGAAAAGCTATTGGCAGGTTTTTGGCATTTCCCCTTGATAGAAGTTGATAACTTTTCGCAAGAAGAGCAGTTTGACCTCTTTCATCAGGTTGCAGAAGAAAGTGTGAACTTTGGTCCCAGTCCAGAGGAGAGTTTTCAGCAGGACTATGACTTAGATGTTGATTGGCTTGATGTTTGTTTTGAGACTGTCAAGCATGTCTTTAGTCATCGCAAGTGGCATGTTCAAATTGTAGCAGGCCAGGTAAGTGACTACTATGACTTTTCAGATAGGGAAGTTCGCTGGCTTTCACCAGAAGAGTTTAAGGATGTTCCACTTGCCAAACCCCAACAAAAAATCTGGCAGGCTTATGCACAAGCCAACTTAGACAGTAGCAAAGACTAGCTATTGTGTCTTCTTGTTATTTTTTTGGTATAATAGTAGAGAAAAAGGTGAACAAATGAAAAAAATATTAATTGTAGATGATGAAAAACCAATCTCGGATATTATCAAGTTTAACATGACCAAGGAAGGTTACGAGGTTGTAACTGCTTTTAACGGTCGTGAAGCGCTAGAGCAATATGAAGCAGAGCAACCAGATATTATTATTCTGGATTTGATGCTTCCAGAAATCGATGGTTTAGAAGTTGCTAAGACCATTCGCAAGACTAGTAGTGTGCCTATTATCATGCTTTCGGCTAAAGATAGCGAATTTGATAAGGTTATCGGTTTAGAGCTTGGGGCGGATGACTATGTGACAAAACCCTTCTCAAATCGTGAGTTGCAGGCGCGTGTCAAAGCTCTTCTTCGTCGCACGGACTTGGCTTCTGTAGATAATCAAGAGTCAGATGAAAAGAAAACCCAACCCTTGCAAATTGGGGACTTGGAGATTGTGCCAGATGCTTATGTAGCTAAAAAATACGGTGAAGAACTAGACTTGACCCACCGTGAATTTGAGCTCTTGTACCACTTGGCTTCTCATATTGGTCAAGTGATTACACGTGAACACTTGCTTGAAACGGTCTGGGGTTATGATTATTTCGGAGATGTTCGGACTGTTGACGTAACTATCAGACGTTTGCGTGAGAAGATTGAAGATACACCTAGTCGTCCAGAGTATATCCTAACACGTCGTGGTGTTGGTTATTATATGAGAAATAATGATTGAATTGATTAGAAAAAATATTCTTACTAGTGATTTTATCTTCATTTTAATTTTATTGGGTTTTATCTTGATTGTTACCTTGCTTTTGCTAGAAAATAGGCGAGATAATATTCGGTTGAAGCAAATTAATCAAAAAGTTAAAGACTTGATTGCAGGAGATTATTCTCAGGTATTGGATATGCAGGGAAGCTCTGAGATCACTAATATTACCAATAATCTCAATGATTTATCAGAAGTAATTCGCTTGACTCAAGAAAATCTGGAACAAGAGAGTAAACGATTGAATAGTATCCTCTCATACATGACAGACGGAGTTCTTGCGACCAATCGTCGTGGCAAGATTACTATGATTAATGACATGGCTAAGAAACAGCTAGGTGTTCAGAAAGAAGAGGTTCTCAATAAAAGTATTCTAGAATTGCTTAAGATTGAAGATGAGTATGAACTTCGTGATTTGATTACCCAAGTTCCTGAGCTTATGATTGATTCTCAGGATGACAATGGTGAATATCTGAGCCTTCGTGTACGTTTTGCCTTGGTTCGTCGTGAGTCTGGCTTTATTTCTGGTTTGGTTGCTGTTTTACACGATACGACGGAGCAGGAGAAGGAGGAGCGCGAACGGAGACTCTTTGTTTCGAACGTTAGTCATGAGTTGAGGACGCCTCTGACTAGTGTAAAATCCTATCTTGAAGCTTTGGATGAGGGGGCCTTGTCAGAACCTGTCGCACCAGACTTTATCAAGGTATCTCTAGATGAAACCAACCGTATGATGCGGATGGTGACAGATCTTCTCCATCTTTCACGTATTGATAATGCAACCACTCATCTAGATGTGGAACTGATTAACTTTACTGCTTTTATTACCTTTATCCTCAACCGTTTTGATCAGATAAGAGGGCAGGATGAAGAGAAGAAATATGAACTGGTGAGAGATTACCCCATTACCTCAGTCTGGATTGAAATTGATACAGACAAGATGACACAGGTGATTGATAACATTCTCAACAATGCCATCAAGTATTCTCCAGACGGTGGGAAAATCACAGTGACCATGAAGACAACTGATGATCAGATGATTTTATCCATTTCAGACCAAGGATTGGGGATACCAAAGCAAGATTTACCACGAATCTTTGACCGTTTTTATCGTGTGGATCGTGCTAGAAGTCGTGCCCAAGGTGGTACTGGTTTAGGACTAGCTATCGCTAAAGAGATTATCAAACAACATAAGGGCTTTATTTGGGCCAAGAGTGAATATGGTAAGGGATCAACCTTTACCATTGTGCTCCCTTATGATAAGGATGCAGTGAAAGAAGAAGTCTGGGAGGACGAAGTAGAAGAATAGAATGAGTGAAATAGGCTTTAAATACAGTATTTTAGCGTCGGGTTCCAGTGGAAATTCCTTTTATCTGGAAACCCCAAAAAAGAAACTTTTAGTGGATGCAGGCTTGTCTGGTAAGAAAATCACTAGCTTACTTGCTGAAATCAATCGCAAGCCAGAAGACTTGGATGCTATCTTGATTACGCATGAGCATTCAGACCATATTCATGGAGTAGGTGTTTTGGCTCGCAAGTATGGTATGGATCTTTATGCCAATGAAAAAACCTGGCAGGCTATGGAAAATAGCAAGTATCTTGGCAAGGTAGATTCTTCACAAAAGCATATCTTTGAAATGGGCAAAACTAAAACCTTTGGAGATATCGACATCGAGAGTTTTGGTGTGAGCCATGATGCAGTCGCACCGCAGTTCTATCGCTTTATGAAGGATGATAAGAGTTTTGTCCTTTTGACAGATACAGGTTATGTTAGTGACCGTCTGGCAGGGATTGTCGAAAATGCAGATGGTTATCTTATTGAGTCCAACCATGATGTAGAGATTTTACGAGCAGGTTCTTACGCTTGGCGACTCAAACAACGAATCCTATCGGATCTGGGTCACCTTTCTAACGAGGACGGTGCTGAAGCTATGATTCGTACCTTGGGAAACCGCACTAAGAAAATCTACCTTGGGCATTTATCTAAGGAGAACAATATCAAGGAACTGGCACATATGACCATGGTCAATCAGCTGGCGCAAGCTGATCTGGGAGTCGGAGTAGACTTTAAAGTTTATGATACCTCACCAGATACTGCAACACCGTTAACAGAGATATAAAAAAGAAGGCGAGTGCCTTCTTTTTTATATCTTTTACAATCCTGCGAAATCTTTGATTTCTTGTGCTGACATTGAAGAGTCGCAACGGACATTGATTTGTCCATCTGCAATATGAACGAAGCCTGGTACAGTTGGGATTCCGTAGCGTGAGCGGAATACTTGCAACTCATTGAGTTGGCTTGGTTCTTCACTGTTGATGAAGTAGATGTGAGCTTTAGTTTCAGCTACGACACCTGCCAATGTGCCAGCAAATTTACGGCAGTAAGGGCAAGTTTTACGACCAATAAAGAAGGTTGCAGTTTCTTTTTTATCAAGAGCTTCTTGCGCACGCGCAACTGTAGTGACTTCAAGGTCTTTGATATTATCTAAAAATTGTTCCATGAGATTACCTCGCTTTCATTGATAAGTCTAGTATGCCATAAAGTTTCTAAAATTGCTTAGATTTGATACGAAAAAAGATGAGATTGGCTGGTCTCATCTTTTATAGGGCTTTATTTTACAAAAGCATTGATTTCTGCTTCGATGTTAGCAATCTTAGCTTGTGATTTTTCGTTTGTTTCACCTACAACTGCAATGTAGAATTTGATTTTTGGTTCTGTACCTGAAGGGCGAACAGCAATCCATGAACCGTCAGCAAGTGTGTATTTCAAAACATCACTTGGAGGAGTTGTTAAGTTTGAAACGGTACCGTCAGCAGCAGTAGAAGTTTGTGCCTTGAAGTCTTCTACGACAGTGATAGCTGTTGCATTCCATTCTTTTGGAGCATTGTTACGGAATTTAGCCATAATCTCTTTGATTTGTTCAGCACCATCAACACCAGAAAGAGTAACAGAGATAGTCTTTTCAGCGTAATAGCCGTACTCTTTGTAGATTTCTTCGATACCGTCTGCAAGTGTCAAACCACGTGAACGATAGTAGGCAGCAAGTTCAGCAACGACTAGAACAGCTTGGATAGCGTCTTTATCACGTACGAATGGTTTAATCAAATAACCGAAGCTTTCTTCAAACCCCATCATGTAAGTGTGATTGTGTTTTTCTTCGAATTCTTGGATTTTTTCAGCGATAAATTTGAAACCTGTCAAAACGTTGAACATGGTTGCGCCGTAGCTTTCAGCAATTTTCGTTACCAAGTCAGTTGATACGATAGATTTGCAAAGGGCTGCATTTTCAGGAAGAGTTCCAGCATTTTTGTGGGCTTCCAAGATGTATTTAGCCATGATAGCACCGATTTGGTTACCTGAAAGGTTGAGATAGCTACCATCTTTTTGAAGAACTTCAACACCAACACGGTCAGCATCTGGGTCAGTTGCCACAAGAACATCTGCACCAACTTGACGACCAAGTTCTTCAGCAAGGGCAAAGGCTGCTTGGCTTTCTGGGTTTGGAGATTTTACAGTTGAGAAGTCTGGATCAGCAGTTGCTTGTTTTTCAACGACTTGAACAGAGTCAAATCCTGCTTGGGCAAGAGCACGACGAGCCAACATTTCACCAGTACCATGAAGTGGTGTGTAGACAATTTTCATGTCTTTACCAAATTCTTCAATCAAGGCTGGGTTGATGTTTACGTCTTTAACCTCTTTAAGGTATTCTACGTCAACAGCTTCGCCGATAACTTCAATCAAGCCAGAAGCTTTTTCAGCTTCCACATCAGCAACTTCAACTGCAAATGGATTTTCGATTGCACGGATATAAGTAGTCAAAGCGTCCGCGTCGTGTGGAGGCATTTGTCCACCGTCTTCACCGTAAACCTTGTAACCGTTAAATGGTGCAGGGTTATGACTAGCTGTAACCATGATACCTGCGAAACAGTTGAGGTGACGAACTGCAAATGATAGTTCTGGAGTTGGACGAAGGCTTTCAAATACGTAAGATTTGATGCCATGTTTAGCAAGAACTGCTGCAGATTCAAAGGCAAACTCAGGTGAGAAGTGACGGCTATCGTAAGCAATTGCCACACCACGTTCTTTTTCATTTCCACCTTTTGACTCAATCAAACGAGCCAATCCTTCAGTTGCTTGGCGAACAACGTAGATGTTGATGCGGTTTGTACCAGCTCCAATCAAACCACGCATACCTGCAGTACCAAATTCAAGATTTGTATAGAAGGCATCTTCCTTTGTTTTTTCGTCCATATTTTCCAAATCTTGACGAAGGTAGTCAGGAAGCTCCGCAAAATCAACCCATTTCTGGTAATTTTCTTGGTAAGACATTGAAATTCTCCTTTTTGTAAATTGTTTTAACCGTTCACATTATAGCACTTTTTAGCGTTTTAGTAAAACGGTAGCATAATTTTCAGAAAAGTGGTGTCATATGCTGGTTTATCAAGTCTTGAATGCCTTAGGGAAACATGCTATACTACTTGTATGATTATTTTACAAGCTAATAAAATTGAACGTTCTTTTGCAGGAGAGGTTCTTTTTGATAATATTAACCTACAAGTTGACGAACGTGATCGGATAGCCCTTGTTGGGAAAAATGGTGCAGGTAAGTCTACTCTTTTGAAGATTTTAGTTGGAGAAGAGGAGCCAACTAGCGGAGAAATCAATAAGAAAAAAGATATTTCTCTGTCTTACCTAGCCCAAGATAGCCGTTTTGAGTCTGAAAATACCATCTACGATGAGATGCTTCATGTCTTTGATGACTTACGTCGGACGGAGAAACAACTTCGTCAGATGGAGTTGGAGATGGGTGAAAAGTCTGGTGATGATTTGGATAAACTGATGTCAGATTACGACCGCTTATCTGAGAATTTTCGCCAAGCAGGTGGCTTTACCTATGAAGCTGATATACGAGCGATTTTAAATGGATTCAAGTTTGACGAGTCTATGTGGCAGATGAAAATAGCCGAGCTTTCTGGTGGTCAAAATACTCGTTTGGCACTTGCCAAAATGCTTCTTGAAAAGCCAAATCTCTTGGTCTTGGACGAGCCAACCAACCACTTGGATATTGAAACGATTGCCTGGCTAGAGAATTACTTGGTAAACTATAGTGGTGCCCTCATTATCGTCAGCCACGACCGTTATTTCTTGGACAAGGTTGCGACGATTACGCTGGATTTGACCAAGCATTCCTTGGATCGCTATGTGGGTAACTACTCTCGTTTTGTTGAGTTGAAGGAGCAAAAGCTAGCTACTGAGGCAAAAAATTATGAAAAGCAACAGAAGGAGATTGCTGCTCTGGAAGACTTTGTTAACCGCAATCTAGTTCGTGCTTCGACGACCAAACGTGCCCAATCTCGTCGTAAACAACTAGAAAAAATGGAACGTTTGGACAAGCCTCAAGCTGGCAAGAAAGCAGCCAATATGACCTTCCAGTCGGAAAAAAGCTCTGGTAATGTTGTCTTGACTGTTGAAAATGCGGCTATTGGCTATGACGGGGAAGTACTGTCAGAGCCTATCAACCTAGACCTTCGTAAAATGAATGCTGTTGCTATTGTTGGACCAAACGGCATTGGAAAGTCAACCTTTATCAAATCTATTGTGGAGCAGATTCCTTTTATCAAGGGTGAAAAGCGCTTTGGTGCCAATGTTGAGGTCGGTTACTATGACCAAACCCAAAGCAAGTTGACACCAAGTAATACTGTACTGGATGAACTCTGGAATGATTTTAAGCTGACGCCAGAAGTTGAAATTCGTAATCGTCTTGGTTCCTTCCTTTTCTCAGGAGATGATGTTAAAAAATCAGTCGGCATGTTGTCTGGGGGCGAGAAAGCTCGTTTGCTTTTGGCTAAATTGTCTATGGAAAACAACAACTTCTTGATTCTGGATGAGCCGACCAACCACTTGGATATTGATAGCAAGGAAGTGTTGGAAAATGCCCTGATTGACTTTGATGGAACTCTTCTATTCGTCAGCCATGACCGTTACTTTATCAATCGTGTGGCAACTCATGTTTTGGAATTGTCTGAGAATGGCTCGACTCTCTACCTTGGAGACTACGACTACTATGTTGAGAAGAAAGCAGAAGTAGAAATGACTCAGGCTTTGGAAGCTTCAACTAGCAATCAAGTAAAAGAAGCAAGTCCAGTCAATGACTACCAAGCCCAGAAAGAAAGTCAAAAAGAGGTTCGCAAACTCATGCGACAAATTGAAAATCTAGAAGCTGAAATAGAAGAGTTAGAAAGTCAAAGCCAAGCCATTTCTGAACAAATGTTGGAAACAAACGATGCAGGTAAACTCATGGAATTGCAGGCTGAGCTGGACAAAATCAGCCACCGTCAGGAAGAAGCCATGCTTGAATGGGAAGAATTATCAGAGCAGGTGTAAAGATGGAACATCTTGGAAAAGTATTTCGTGAATTTCGAACAAGTAGAAATTATTCTTTAAAGGAGGCGGCAGGGGAGTCCTGTTCAACCTCCCAGTTATCTCGATTTGAGCTTGGGGAGTCTGATATAGCAGTTTCACGTTTCTTTGAGATTTTGGATAACATTCATGTCACAATCGAAAATTTCATGGATAAGGCTAGGGATTTCCATAATCATGAACATGTTGCCATGATGGGACAAATTATTCCCCTTTACTATTCAAATGATATTTCAGGTTTTCAAAAGCTTCAAAGAGAACAACTTGAAAAGGCTAAGAGTTCGACAAATTCCCTCTATTTTGAGCTGAACTGGATTTTGCTACAAGGTTTGATTTGTCAAAGAGATGCGACTTACCATATGGAGCAGGATGATTTGGATAAGGTAGCAGATTATCTTTTCAAAACAGAAGAATGGACCATGTATGAATTGATTCTTTTCGGGAACCTCTATAGTTTCTACGATGTGGACTATGTCACTCGAATTGGAAGAGAAGTCATGGAGAGGGAAGAATTTTATCAAGAGATTGGTCGCCATAAGAGATTAGTGTTGATTTTGGCCCTCAATTGTTACCAGCATTGTTTAGAGTATCTCTCTTTTGACAATGCAAGCTATTTTGAAATTTATACAGAGAAGATCATTGGTAAAAACATTAGTCTGTATGAACGAAATATTTTACATTACTTAAAAGGTTTTGCCTTGTACCAAAAAGGAAAGTGTAAAGAAGGTTGTAAGCAGATGCAAGAGGCCATGCATATTTTTGACGTGCTAGGTCTTCCAGAGCAAGTTGCCTACTATCAGGAACACTACGAAAAATTTGTCAAAGATTAATTTTCCCAAATAAGGGAAAAAGAAAAAAGCTCCTTTCGGTTTTGATACAATAGTTTCAAAATTTGAGACGAGTTTTTATATGAATCGCTATGCAGTACAGTTGATTAGCCGTGGAGCTGTAAACAAGATAGGGAATATGCTCTATGATTATGGAAATAGTGTCTGGTTGGCGTCCATGGGGACTATCGGGCAGACTGTTTTAGGAATGTATCAGATTTCTGAACTCGTCACATCTATTCTCGTAAATCCCTTTGGTGGAGTCATTTCAGACCGTTTTTCTCGTCGTAAGATTTTAATGGCGACAGACCTTGTTTGTGGAATTCTTTGCCTGGCTATTTCTTTCATAAGGAATGATAGTTGGATGATTGGAGCTTTGATTTTTGCCAACATTGTTCAGGCTATTGCTTTTGCCTTTTCTAGACCTGCAAATAAGGCCATTATCACAGAATTGGTAGAGAAGGATGAACTGGTCCTCTACAATTCTCGTTTGGAGTTGGTCTTGCAGGTTGTCAGTGTGAGTTCTCCTGTACTCTCTTTTCTGGTTTTACAATTTGCAAGTCTTCGCATTACCTTGGTATTAGATGCCCTTAGTTTTTTTCTTGCTTTTGGCTTGGTAGCCTTGCTTCCAAAGAAAGAAGAGAAGACTATGGGTGAGAAGAAACTCACATTCAAAGTTATTTGTGCTGATATCAAGGAGGGAGTTCACTATATTTTGAAGCAAAAGGAAATCTTCTTTTTGTTAGTCATGGCTTCAAGTGTCAATTTTTTCTTCGCAGCCTTTAATTACCTCATCCCCTTTTCAAATCAGCTCTATGGAGTTCAAGGTGCCTATGCCACTATTTTAACTATGGGTGCTATCGGTTCTATTGTTGGGGCGCTGTTAGCTAGTAAGATTAAAGCTAGTATGGAAATGCTTCTGTTTTTATTGGCTCTGACTGGACTTGGAGTGATGATAATGGGTTTCCCCCTCCCCTCCTATCTTGCTTTTTCAGGAAATTTCATTTGTGAACTATTTATGACGATTTTCAATATTCACTTTTTTACTCGAGTACAAACCAAGGTTGAGAGCGAATTTCTTGGGAGGGTACTGAGTACAATTTTTACCTTAGCTATTCTATTTATGCCTATTGCAAAAGGATTTATGACAGTCTTGCCAAGTGTACATCTCTCTTCTTTCCTGATAATTGGAAGTGGTGTTATCATCTTGTCTTGTATATCGTTTATTTATGTTCGAACTCATTTTGAAAAATTGATATAAAGCTGCTTGAGTTTTAAAAATAATTCCAATCTAAGTATTTTTTCCGCTCTTCTCGTTTGTGAGGAGGGCTTGTTTTATGGTAAAATGGTTTTATGAATAAAAGAATGAATGAGTTAGTCGCCTTGCTCAATCGCTATGCGACTGAGTACTATACCAGCGATAATCCATCGGTTTCAGACAGTGAGTATGACCGTCTTTATCGTGAGTTGGTCGAGTTAGAAACTGCCTATCCAGATCAAGTGCTAGCAGACAGTCCTACTCATCGTGTTGGTGGCAAGATTTTAGATGGTTTTGAAAAATACAGTCATCAGTATCCTCTTTATAGTTTGCAGGATGCTTTTTCACGTGAGGAGCTTGAAGCTTTTGATGCGCGTGTTCGTAAGGAAGTGGCTCATCCGACCTATATTTGTGAGCTGAAAATCGATGGCTTGTCTATCTCGCTTACTTATGAAAAGGGGATTTTGGTTGCTGGGGCAACACGTGGTGATGGTTCTATTGGGGAGAATATCACAGAAAATCTCAAGCGTGTTAAGGACATTCCTTTGACCTTGCCAGAAGAAATAGATATCACAGTTCGTGGGGAATGTTACATGCCACGCGCTTCTTTTGACCAGGTCAACCAAGCTCGTCAAGAAAATGGAGAGCCCGAATTTGCTAATCCTCGTAATGCGGCAGCAGGCACCCTGCGACAGTTGGATACAGCAGTAGTTGCCAAGCGCAATCTTGCAACGTTTCTCTATCAAGAAGCCAGCTCTTCAACTCGTGATAGCCAAGAAAAGGTTTTGAAGCACCTAGAACAGCTTGGTTTTGTGGTCAATCCTAAGCGAATCTTGGCTGAAAATATAGATGAAATCTGGAATTTTATCCAAGAAGTAGGGCAGGAACGAGACAGTCTTCCCTATGATATCGATGGGGTGGTGATCAAGGTCAATGACTTAGCAAACCAAGAAGAACTCGGTTTTACCGTCAAGGCTCCAAAGTGGGCGGTAGCCTACAAGTTTCCTGCAGAAGAAAAAGAAGCTAAACTCTTATCAGTTGATTGGACAGTTGGTCGTACTGGTGTTGTGACTCCAACTGCCAATCTAACACCAGTACAACTAGCTGGTACGACTGTTAGCCGTGCGACCCTACACAACGTAGACTATATTGCTGAAAAAGATATTCGCAAAGACGATACGGTTATCGTTTATAAGGCTGGAGATATCATCCCTGCTGTTTTACGTGTGGTAGAGTCAAAACGGGTTTCTGAAGAAAAACTGGATATCCCTACAAACTGTCCAAGTTGTGACTCTGATTTGTTGCACTTTGAAGATGAAGTGGCTCTCCGTTGTATCAATCCGCGTTGCCCTGCTCAAATCATGGAAGGTTTGATCCACTTTGCTTCTCGTGATGCTATGAATATTACAGGACTTGGTCCATCTATTGTTGAGAAGCTCTTTGTTGCTAATTTAGTCAAGGATGTAGCGGATATTTATCGTTTGAAAGAAGAAGATTTCCTCCTTTTAGAGGGGGTTAAGGAAAAGTCTGCTTCTAAACTGTATCAGGCCATCCAAGCATCTAAGGAAAACTCAGCTGAGAAACTATTGTTTGGTCTGGGAATTCGCCATGTAGGAAACAAGGCCAGTCAGCTCTTACTTCAACATTTCCATTCAATTGAAAATCTGGCTCAGGCAGATCCAGAGGAAGTGGCTAGTATTGAAAGTCTGGGTGGTGTGATTGCCAAAAGTCTTCAGACTTATTTTGCGACAGAAGGCTCTGAAATTCTCCTCAGAGAATTGAGAGAAGCTGGGGTCAATCTGGACTATAAAGGTCAGACTGTAGTAGCAGATGCAGCCTTGTCAGGTTTGACCGTTGTATTGACAGGAAAATTGGAACGTCTCAAGCGCTCAGAAGCTAAAAGTAAACTCGAAAGTCTAGGGGCTAAGGTAACAGGTAGTGTTTCTAAAAAGACCGACCTTGTTGTTGCAGGAGCAGATGCTGGAAGTAAACTTCAAAAAGCACAAGAACTTGGCATCGAAGTTCGAGACGAAGCATGGCTAGAAAGCTTGTGATAATCGTTTAAAATCAGAGTTTAGATAATATTACTATGTTTGTTAGTCGTGACAAAATCGGTCAAGAATTTATTAATGAAATAGAAAGAAAATAAGAATTAAAAGGAAAAATAAACAATGTATAACTACCCTATGCGCATTCATTACCATCGCAAGAATGGAGAATACGATACTTGCTCTTTTGTAAAAAGTCAGGATCAACGGATTGATTTGTTAACCTATAAAGAAGATTATTTTGGCGCTTTATTTAGTTTTGAACACCCAAGTTCCCATGCCTTAGAAAGCTTGAATTTTGTTGTTCACACAGGCCAAACCAGTAAAGAATATGCTATCCGTTTTAATCACTATCCTCTTTTAACAGAGGTCTGGATTTTGGAAGGAGATGATAGGATTTATTATTCTGAAAATCCTGCTATTGCCAGTCCTTTCTATAAAAATCAAAATCCTTTTGCCTTTGACAAGGCCATTAATAGTGCTAGTTTTGACCATCATTGGGGTTACCAAGGTGAATTGGGGTGCCGTGTAGAGGATAATCAAGCTCATTTTGCTCTCTGGGCTCCAACAGCGACCGAAGTGCAGGTAGTTGTTTATGAATCGGCTGCTAACGATGCTCCTGTTTGGAAAACATTTGATATGGAAAGATGCAATAGCTACTCCTATAATCATAAGGACAATACTATTGGTGTCTGGAGTTTGGATGTTGAGGAAGATTTGACTGGTAAGGCTTATCAGTATCAAGTCCAATTCCCTCACCACCAGACACTGACACGCGATCCTTATACTATCGCGACCAGTCCTGATGGGAAACGTTCAGCTATTCTGAGCCATGAAGAAAAGCAAGTTGAAAGCTTCGAGGTTAAGCATGGTTCTGATGCTACTTGGCGCTTGGCAAATCCATGTAAGGCAGTTATTTGTGAAATGCACATTCGTGATTTGACCAAATCATCGACCTCAGGTGTGGATGAACATCTTCGAGGAACTTTCTTGGGTGCTGCTCAGACTGGAACGGTTAACCAGTACGGTCAAGCAACTGCTTTTGATTACATCAAGAAGATAGGCTACAATTATGTTCAGTTGCAACCAATTGCAGACCGTCACAAAGAATATGATGCGGATGGGAATGTAACCTACAACTGGGGTTATGACCCACAAAACTATAACGCACCAGAGACGAGCCTTTCAACCAACCCAGAGGATCCTGCTCAGGTCATTCGTGATTTGAAGACCATGGTTCAAGCCTATCACGATGCAGGTATTGGTGTCATTATGGATGTGGTCTATAACCATACCTTCTCAGTCGTTGATGCACCTTTCCAAACAACTGTCCCTGATTACTATTATCGTATGAATCCAGACGGTACCTTCCAGAATGGAACGGGTGTTGGAAATGAAACAGCCAGCGAACATGAAATGTTCCGCAAGTATATGATTGATTCTCTTCTATACTGGGTGCAGGAATACAACATTGATGGTTTCCGTTTTGACTTGATGGGGATTCATGATGTCAAGACCATGCAGATGATTCGTCAGAGCTTGGATGAAATTGACCCTAACATTATCCTTTATGGAGAAGGTTGGGATATGGGAACAGGTCTTGCACCTTATGATAAGGCCAAGAAAGACAATGCATACCAGATGCCAAATATTGGTTTCTTTAATGACAATCAGCGTGATGCTGTCAAAGGTGGAGAAGTTTATGGTGCTATCAAGTCAGGTTTTGTCAGCGGTGCTGCGACAGAGCCAATTCTAGCCAAAGCAATCCTAGGCAGTCGTGAATTAGGAACCTATACACATCCAAATCAAGTGCTTAACTATGTGGAAGCCCATGACAATTACAATCTTCACGATTTGTTGGCAACCCTTCATCCAGATCAAAATTCCGAGCAAATCATGCGCAAGGTCGAAACTGCCACAGCCATGAATCTGCTCATGCAAGGGATGGCCTTTATGGAAATCGGTCAAGAATTTGGTCGTACCAAACTGGTTGCGACTGGTGAAAATGGTGAGCTGACCCATGAAGATAGAGAACGTGCTATGAATAGCTATAATGCTCCTGATAGCGTGAATCAAGTGAACTGGGACTTGCTTAATGAGCGTCAAGATAGTATTGCGTTTATCCGTCAGATGATTCGATTGAAGACAGAAAGCAGTGCCTTTTCTTACCCAACTTATGATGAGATTTACCATCATGTTTTTGTTCATTCAGCCAACGAACATAGTGGTTGGATTGTCTATGAGATTCAAGGGGAAGAACATTTACTGGTTGTATTTAATGCTAAAGGGCAAGACTTCCAGTTTGAAAATGCTGGAAATCTAGAACTATTGGTGACCAATAGCCATTTAAGTGATAAAGACATGGTTGGTGGCGTCAGTGCCAGCGTCTTTAAAGTTTTGTAGAATAGAGTTACAATTTTATTTTTTGTATGATTATATCAGAATATTTTTAAAAAATTAAAGGCTTTTCTATGGGTAGTGATGTTTTTTTAGATTATTTTTTGAAATCAATTAGGTTTCATCTTGGTGATAGGTGTAAGGATATTGGATTTATAGAGTTTGTTAAAGATAAAAATAATAGTTTTATTATTATAAAGGATTATATTTTAGAATCATTAGTGGTGTTGTCAAATATTTTGAGTAAGGAGAGGATTGTGTTTTCTTGTGGGGTTATTCATAGTAAGGGGGGAGTTACTGGAGTAGAAGTATGTATGAATGTATTAGAGTTAGAAAGATTAAATAATTTGTATAAGATATAGTTTTGAAGAATATTAAAAAACATAATGGCAACTGTCTATGTAGGATGTGTGCAGTTTATAGTATCAGTGTTTCCTAACGAAGTAAAGTATAGTGCGTTATACTTTACTTGGAAGTGGTGCCGAAAATATGCTAAACTACTATAAAAACAATAAAATCAGGAGATTCGTTTCCTGATTTATTTTTTTACTTAAAATTATATTTTTGTTAGCTAAATAACGAACTTTGTGATAGTATTATTAAAAAACGATTCGTTTTCAAAGCTTTTCTGAAAATTTCTTGATTTACAAGTGAATACATCAGTGAATTTGTTGAAGACTTTCAAAAGATTTTTTTGCAAATTCCGTAATTTACTTGAATCTTCCCTAAAAAGGTAGTATAATAAATCTATAGAAAACGCTTACAGAAACAGGAGGGTGTATGGATAAGAATAATGCTTTAAAAACCTTTATGACAGGTGAAAATTTTCACCTCCAGCACTATCTGGGAGCTCATAGGGAAGAAAAAAATGGTGTGTATGGCTACACTTTTCGTGTATGGGCACCCAATGCTCAGGCTGTTCACTTAGTAGGGGATTTCACCAATTGGGTTGAAAATCAAATTCCGATGGAACGGAATGAATTTGGAGTCTGGGAAGTCTTTACCAGTCTTGCTCAAGAAGGCCAAATTTATAAGTACAATATCACACGTGCAAATGGTCATCAGCTGATGAAGATTGACCCTTTGGCTGTACGATATGAGGCACGACCTGGTACTGGGGCTATTTTAACAGATATTCCAAAAAAGAAATGGAAGGATGGCCTCTGGCTAGCCCGTAGAAAACGCTTGAGCTTTGAAGAGCGTCCTGTCAATATTTATGAGGCTCATGCTGGCTCTTGGAAGAGAAATCCTGATGGCAGTCCCTATAGTTTTGCTCAATTGAAAGATGAACTCATTCCTTACTTGGTTGAGATGAATTATACTCACATTGAATTTATGCCCCTGATGTCTCACCCACTAGGTTTGAGTTGGGGCTATCAGCTTATGGGTTACTTTGCTTTAGAGCATGCCTATGGTCGTCCTGAAGAGTTTCAAGATTTTGTTGAGGAATGTCACTTAAACAATATAGGCGTTATCGTAGACTGGGTACCTGGTCACTTTACTATTAATGATGATGCCTTGGCTTATTATGATGGAACACCGACTTTTGAATACCAAGACCATAATAAGGCTCATAACTACGGTTGGGGAGCACTTAATTTTGACCTTGGAAAGAATGAAGTCCAGTCTTTCTTGATCTCTAGTATTAAGTTCTGGATTGATTTTTATCATTTAGATGGTATTCGCGTGGATGCGGTTAGCAACATGCTCTATCTTGACTACGATGATGCTCCATGGACTCCTAATAAAGATGGTGGCAATCTCAACTATGAAGGTTATTATTTCCTTCAACGCTTGAATGATGTGATTAAACTAGTTCATCCAGACGTTATGATGATAGCTGAGGAAAGTTCATCAGCTACTCAGATTACTGACACTAAGGATTCAGATGGTCTAGGATTTGACTATAAATGGAATATGGGTTGGATGAATGATATCCTCCGATTCTACGAAGAAGATCCGATTTATCGTAAATACGACTTTAACCTAGTGACTTTCAGCTTTATGTATGTCTTCAAAGAGAATTATCTCCTACCATTCTCACACGATGAAGTGGTTCATGGCAAGAAGAGTATGATGCACAAGATGTGGGGAGATCGCTACAATCAATTCGCAGGCTTGCGTAATCTCTACACTTACCAAATTTGTCACCCTGGTAAGAAATTGCTCTTCATGGGTAGTGAATATGGGCAATTCCTAGAATGGAAATCTGAAGAACAGTTGGAATGGTCTAACCTAGAAGATCCAATGAATGCTAAGATGAAGTATTTCACTTCTCAGCTAAACCAGTTTTACAAAGATCACCGCTGTCTGTGGGAAATTGATACTAGCTATGATGGTATTGAAATCATCGATGCGGATAATCGAGACCAGAGTGTTCTTTCCTTCATCCGTAAGGGTAAGAAGGACGATATGTTAGTCTGTATCTTTAATATGGCACCTGTTGAACGAAAAGATTTTACAATCGGTCTGCCTGTCGCAGGGATTTATGAAGAAGTTTGGAATACTGAGTTAGAAGAGTGGGGAGGCGTCTGGAAAGAACATAATCAAACTGTTCAAACGCAAGAAGGACTATGGAAAGATTATGAGCAGACCCTGACCTTTACCCTACCGGCTATGGGAGCAAGTGTTTGGAAAATCAAACGTCGCTTAAAACCTACTAAAACCGTCACAAGTAAAAACCAAAAAGGAGTAGAAAATGAAGAATGAAATGTTAGCTTTGATTCTTGCTGGTGGGCAAGGAACTCGTCTCGGTAAACTCACTCAAAGCATTGCAAAACCAGCTGTGCAATTTGGTGGGCGCTACCGTATCATTGACTTTGCTCTTTCAAACTGTGCCAACTCAGGTATCAACAATGTTGGAGTTATTACACAGTACCAACCACTTGCTCTCAACAACCATATCGGGAACGGTTCAAGCTGGGGACTAGACGGTATCAATTCTGGTGTCTCTATTCTTCAACCTTACTCTGCAAGTGAAGGAAATCGTTGGTTTGAAGGGACTAGTCACGCTATTTACCAAAATATTGACTATATAGACAGTGTTAATCCTGAGTATGTCTTGATTCTGTCTGGGGATCACATCTATAAAATGGATTATGATGATATGCTCCAGTCTCACAAGGATAATAATGCCAGCTTGACAGTAGCAGTTTTAGATGTCCCTCTTAAAGAAGCTAGTCGTTTTGGTATCATGAACACAGATGCTAATAATCGTATCGTTGAATTTGAAGAAAAACCAGCTCAACCTAAATCTACAAAGGCTTCTATGGGTATTTACATCTTTGATTGGCAACGTCTTCGCAATATGCTTGTTGCTGCTGAAAAGAGCAATGTCGATATGTCAGACTTTGGTAAGAATGTCATTCCAAATTACCTTGAGTCAGGTGAAAGTGTCTATGCTTACGAATTTAATGGTTACTGGAAAGACGTTGGTACGATTGAGTCACTTTGGGAAGCCAACATGGAGTACATTTCTCCAGAAAATGCCTTGGATAGCCGTAACCGTCAATGGAAGATTTACTCAAGAAACTTAATTTCACCACCAAACTTCCTTGGGGCAAATGCTCACGTGGAAGATTCCTTGGTCGTCGATGGCTGTTTCGTAGATGGAACTGTTAAACATTCTATCCTCTCAACAGGTGCGCAAGTTCGCGAAGGGGCAGAAGTAGTAGATTCAGTTATCATGAGTGGTGCAATTGTCGGTCAGGGAGCTAAAATCAAACGTGCCATTATTGGTGAAGGTGCAGTTATTTCTGATGGTGTCGAAATTGATGGAACAGAAGAAGTACAAGTTGTAGGATATGATGAAGTAGTGGGGGTAGCAACAGATGAAGATTGATAAATATTCTGCCATTTTAGGAAACACAGTTGGTTTTCATGATATGTCAACACTGACAGACCACCGTCCAGTAGCTAGTTTGCCATTTGGTGGTAAATATCGCTTGATCGACTTTCCACTTTCAAGTCTTGCTAATGCTGGTGTCCGTAGTATCTTTGGTATTTTCCAACAAGATAATATCAGCTCAGTCTTCGACCATATCCGTTCTGGGCGTGAGTGGGGCTTGTCAACTCTTCTTAGCCACTACTATCTAGGTATTTACAATACCCGTGTGGAAAGTAGTACAGTAGGAAAAGAATACTACCAACAGCTTCTTACTTATTTGAAACGTTCCGGCTCAAACCAAACGGTTGCCCTCAACTGTGATGTTCTGATTAACATTGATTTGAACCAAGTTTTCCATCTACATAGTACAACAAAAGGGCCTATCACTGTAGTTTATAAAAAGCTAGCTAAAAAAGATATTTCAGAAGTAAATGCAATCTTGGAAGTGGATGAAACAGACCATGTTCGTTCTCATAAACTCTTTGATAACAAGTCAACAGATGAAGTTTACAATATGTCCACAGATATCTTTGTCGTTGATACCCCTTGGTTGATTGAACGCTTGGAAGAAGAAGCTAAGAAAGAACATCCAGAGAAATTACGCTATGTTTTACGTGATTTGGCTGCAAAAGAAGGGGCTTTTGCCTACGAGTACACAGGTTATCTGGCAAATATTCATTCTGTAGAGTCTTATTACCAAGCTAACAAAGATATGCTTGAGTCACACAAATTCTACTCACTCTTTACTCCAAACCAAAAGATTTATACAAAGGTCAAAAACGAAGAGCCAACTTATTATGCTAATACATCTAAGGTAAGCACTTCTCAGTTTGCTTCTGGTAGTATTATTGAAGGTCAAGTGGCTAATTCTGTTTTATCACGTAATATTCATGTCCATAAGGATAGCTTGGTTAAAGATAGCATCTTATTCCCTCGTGTTGTTATTGGAGAAGGTGCTCAGGTAGAATATGCTATCTTGGACAAGGGTGTTGAAGTTTCGGATGGAGTTGTGATCCGTGGAACTGCAGAACATCCAGTCGTCGTTAAGAAAGGTGCTAAAGTAACAGAGGATATTCATTCATGAAAATTTTATTTGTAGCTGCTGAGGGTGCACCCTTTTCAAAAACAGGTGGTTTGGGAGACGTCATTGGCGCTCTTCCTAAATCACTGGTAAAAGTGGGACATGAAGTTGCAGTAATTTTACCCTACTATGACATGGTAGAGGCTAAATTTGGAAATCAGATTGAAGATGTTCTTCATTTTGAGGTGAGTGTTGGTTGGCGCAGGCAGTACTGTGGAATTAAGAAAACAGTCTTAAACGGTGTGACCTTCTACTTTATTGACAACCAATATTATTTCTTCCGTGGTCATGTTTACGGCGATTTTGATGACGGAGAACGCTTTGCCTTTTTCCAACTGGCTGCCATTGAGGCTATGGAAAGAATTGACTTTATTCCTGACCTTCTCCATGTTCATGACTACCATACAGCTATGATTCCTTTCTTGTTAAAGGAAAAATACCGTTGGATTCAAGCCTATGAGGGCATTAAAACTGTTTTAACCATTCATAATTTGGAATTCCAAGGACAATTTTCAGAAGGAATGTTATGGGATTTGTTTGGAGTTGGCTTTGAGCGTTATGCTGATGGTACCCTTCGCTGGAATAACTGTCTGAACTGGATGAAGGCTGGTATTCTCTATGCGGATCGTGTTTCAACCGTTTCGCCTAGCTATGCTCATGAAATTATGACTAGTCAGTTTGGATGTAACTTGGATCAGATTCTTCGAATGGAGTCTGGTAAGGTCTCTGGTATCGTAAATGGGATTGATGCTGACCTTTATAATCCTCAGACGGATGCCCTTTTAGACTATCATTTTAATCAGGAAGATTTGTCTGGAAAAGCCCAAAACAAGGAAAAATTACAAGAGAGAGTTGGCTTGCCAGTTAGATCTGACGTTCCACTGGTGGGAATTGTTTCTCGTTTGACACGTCAAAAAGGTTTTGATGTGGTGGTCGAAAGTCTGCACCATATCTTGCAAGAAGATGTTCAGATTGTTCTTTTGGGAACTGGAGATCCAGCCTTTGAAGGAGCTTTCTCATGGTTTGCTCAAATCTATCCAGACAAGCTATCAGCAAATATCACTTTTGATGTCAAACTAGCTCAAGAAATCTACGCTGCTTGTGATCTCTTCCTCATGCCAAGTCGTTTTGAACCATGTGGCTTGTCTCAGATGATGGCTATGCGTTACGGAACCTTGCCATTGGTCCATGAAGTTGGTGGCTTGCGAGATACCGTTAAAGCCTTTAATCCAATCGAAGGAAGCGGTACTGGCTTTAGCTTTGACAATCTATCTCCTTACTGGTTGAATTGGACTTTCCAAACAGCTTTGGACTTGTATAGAAATCATCCTGATGTTTGGAGAAATCTACAAAAACAAGCTATGGAGTGTGATTTCTCATGGGATACAGCCTGCAAGTCATACCTTGACTTGTACCACAGTTTAGTTAATTAATAGATAAAATCGTATGATGACTTCATACGATTTTTGGGCTGTTTAGAGAGGAGAACTAATGTCTCAAGTAAAAGGCTTGTGTGTTATGGATGTTGATGGAACCTTAATCCTAGAAGAAGTGATTGATCTTTTGGGTAGAGAGGCAGGTCGTGAGGAGGAAATTTCGCAGATTACAAGTCGTGCAATGCGAGGAGAGTTGAACTTTGAAAGTAGTTTAAGAAAAAGAGTTTCCTTCTTGGAAGGCCTTCCTGTCTCTGTATTTGATAAAGCTTTCGACTCTATTCATCTATCGCCAAATGTTCAAGAATTCATCTCTATCCTCCAAAAGAATGGCATCCTAGTTGGTCTGGTGTCTGGTGGTTTTACACCAATAGTTGAGAGATTAGCAAAATCTCTTGGCATTGCCTATTTTTCTGCCAACCAACTTGAAGTCCAAGGTGGCTTTCTAACAGGGAAATTAGTTGGACAAATTATCAGTCCCCAGGTTAAAACAGAGACTCTGGAAAAATGGAGAGAGAAACTAAAACTTCCTAAAGAAAGAACGATTGCAATCGGTGACGGGGCCAATGATCTATTTATGCTAAAGTCAGCAGGACTAGGAATCGCTTTTTGTGCCAAAGAAGTGCTTAAAAAAGAAATATCGAATCATGTTGATAAGAGAGATTTTTTAGAAGTTCTTCCTTTGATTGACTATTTAGAATGAGGGAAAATATGAAGATTGTAATTGCACCGGATTCGTTTAAGGAAAGCTTGTCCGCTCAACAGGTAGCTGAAGCAATAAAAAGAGGCTTCCAACAATCGGTAGCAGATGTAGACTGTATCCTCTGCCCTGTTGGTGATGGGGGAGAAGGTACTGTTGATGCTATTCGACATTCTCTTGACCTAGAAGAAAAATGGATGCAAGTGACAGGACCTTTTGGACAAAAAGAAGCCATGCGCTATTTTCAAAAAGGGGAACTGGCGCTATTTGAAGTTGCTGATTTAGTTGGCCTTGAAAAGATTCCGCTAGAGAAACGAAATCCACTTAAAATCCAAACTTGTGGTATTGGAGAGTTGATTCGTCATCTCATTGCTCAAGGGATTAAAGAAATCTATATCGGCGTTGGTGGAACGGCCAGTAATGATGGAGGACTGGGAATTGCTGCTGGTTTAGGTTATCGATTTTATGATAGGGATGGAAATGTCTTGCCGGCTTGCGGTCAGTCCTTATTAAACTTAGCATCTATGTCAACAGAAAATCGCTATGAAATTCCTGAAGATGTTCAAATTCGTATTTTAGCAGATGTCGTGAGTCCCTTATGTGGTCCTCAAGGTGCGACCTACACTTTTGGAAAGCAAAAAGGTTTACATCCTACTATGTTTGCAGTCGTAGATCAGGCAATACAAGATTTTTATGAAAAAATCTCACCTGCAATATTGGAAATAAAAGGAGCAGGAGCTGGTGGAGGCATTGCTGGCGGTTTGTGTGCCTTTGCTCAGGCAAATATCGTGTCGGGAATTGATACCTGCTTGAACCTAATCAACTTTGATAAGAAAGTTTCACATGCTGACTTGGTTGTTGTAGGAGAAGGAAGGCTAGATCGTCAAAGCTTATCAGGTAAAGCGCCTATTGGTGTTGCAAAAAGAACCCCTGTCGGAGTTCCTGTCATTGCTATTTGTGGTAGTCTTGCTGAGGATTTACCTCCCTTACCATTTGAAAATATCCAAGCTGCCTTTTCTATTTTGGAGAAAAGTGAACCTTTAGAAGATAGTCTGAAAAATGCCAGTCTCTATTTGGAACACACGGCTAACAATATTGGGCATTTATTAAATATGCACAAGATTTAGCCAAACCATTTTTTCCAGATGGATGTTTTGGCTGGTTCTTCCTTTTTATCTTCCCAAAGTTTTGCAAAAGCAAGTCGAAGGTCCTTTTCTTCTACTTGTACTGGTGCATTACTATGGATAATCAGGCCAAAAGGAGAAGAAGCGTGGTCTTCAGAAACTATTGTGGCTTGGCTATCAGTTTCTTTTGCTTCTTTCAAGTAGAAAACTTGCTTGTCAAATTCGATATTTGGTGAAATCTTCACAAATAGTGGCTCTGTTTTTTCCTGAAGATTTTCTAAAATAGATAAAAAACCTTTTTCTAACTGAGGGCTATTTGCTGTATCAATATCTGCATATCCAAGAACTCTTTCCTCAAAAGTACCAAGATAGCGTCTTTGCTCATCCGGATTTAATTTTGCTCCACCATGAGCTTTTTCAAGTAATTGTTTTGATAAATCTGTCATGAAAACAGTATATCATAAAAGTTAGAATAAAACAGACAAAAGAAAGCGATTACTTTATAAAGTTAAGGAAAATTTGCACAAAGATAACGTTTTTTCTTGAAAAAGTAGGGCTTTTAAGGTATTATAGAGGTGTAAAAAATTTAACTCATAAGGAGAGTAAAAAATGTCAATTATTACTGATGTTTACGCTCGCGAAGTCCTAGACTCACGCGGTAACCCAACACTTGAAGTAGAAGTTTACACTGAATCAGGTGCTTTCGGACGTGGTATGGTTCCATCAGGAGCTTCTACTGGTGAACACGAAGCAGTTGAACTTCGCGACGGTGACAAATCTCGTTACGGTGGTCTTGGTACACAAAAAGCTGTTGACAACGTAAACAACATCATTGCTGAAGCTATCATCGGCTACGATGTACGTGATCAACAAGCTATCGACCGTGCTATGATCGCTCTTGACGGTACTCCTAACAAAGGTAAATTGGGTGCAAACGCAATCCTTGGTGTGTCTATCGCTGTAGCTCGTGCTGCTGCTGACTACCTTGAAATCCCACTTTACAGCTACCTTGGTGGATTCAACACTAAAGTTCTTCCAACTCCAATGATGAACATCATCAACGGTGGTTCTCACTCTGACGCTCCAATCGCTTTCCAAGAGTTCATGATCTTGCCAGTTGGCGCTCCAACATTTAAAGAAGCTCTTCGTTACGGTGCTGAAATCTTCCACGCTCTTAAGAAAATCCTTAAATCACGTGGTTTGGAAACTGCCGTAGGTGACGAAGGTGGATTCGCTCCTCGTTTCGAAGGAACTGAAGACGGTGTTGAAACTATCCTTGCTGCTATCGAAGCTGCTGGATATGTTCCAGGTAAAGACGTATTTATCGGATTTGACTGTGCTTCATCAGAATTCTACGATAAAGAACGTAAAGTTTACGACTACACTAAATTTGAAGGTGAAAGCGCTGCTGTTCGTACATCTGCAGAACAAATCGACTACCTTGAAGAATTGGTTAACAAATACCCAATCATCACTATCGAAGATGGTATGGATGAAAACGACTGGGAAGGTTGGAAAACTCTTACTGAACGTCTTGGTAAGAAAGTACAACTTGTTGGTGACGACTTCTTCGTAACAAACACTGACTACCTTGCACGTGGTATCCAAGAAGGTGCTGCTAACTCAATCCTTATCAAAGTTAACCAAATCGGTACTCTTACTGAAACTTTTGAAGCTATCGAAATGGCTAAAGAAGCTGGTTACACTGCAGTTGTATCACACCGTTCAGGTGAAACTGAAGATTCAACAATCGCTGACATCGCAGTTGCAACTAACGCAGGACAAATCAAGACTGGTTCACTTTCACGTACAGACCGTATCGCTAAATACAACCAATTGCTTCGCATCGAAGACCAACTTGGTGAAGTAGCAGAATACCGTGGATTGAAATCATTCTACAACTTGAAAAAATAAAATAGTTCAGTGAACTATTTTATCCCGAACCTTGAAATTCAAAAGTTCGGCCGTTGATTTAACAACGTTTCTAGCCCCTCGGATTTTATCCGAAGGGCTATTTTTGTTTTCGAGGGGCATAAAAGGGGCAGTGTTTATGGTATAATAGACAAAAATGCTTGAATTAGAAAGAAATTATGTCTAAAGAAATTGATATTGAGTATTACCATCAGCTAGCCTTGCAAAAGCAAAAGGAGCACCGTAAAGTTTTAGCCAATTTAAAGAAAAAGCCACCAAAAAATCTAGATAAGATAGCCCAACAGATTCACCAAGAAGTCTTTGAGGAGATTGATTGTACGGCCTGTGCCAACTGTTGCAAGACATTGGGGCCTGACTTTAAAGAAGCGGATATTACACGAATCGCCAAGTACTTTAAGATGAAATTACCTGCTTTTGAAGCAGAGTTTTTGCAGGTAGATGAAGATGGTGATAAGGTTTTTAAATCCATGCCTTGTCCCTTTCTAGGAGGAGATAATCTCTGTTCCATCTATGAAGTTCGTCCAAAGGCCTGTCGAGAGTTCCCCCATACAGATCGCAAAAAGATCCATCAAATCAACCATTTGACGATTAAGAATACTTTGACCTGTCCGGCAGCCTATCTCTTTGTTGAGAAATTAAAGGATAAGTTATAGAGATTTAAAGGATAAGTTATAGAGATTTAAAGGATAAAAAATTTCTAATAATAACTAGAGATATGAAGGGAGTACTCCTGTGCCTAGACCAAAAACAAAAGAGGAGCTAATGCTGGCCTCTAAGGAAAACTATGAAAAGCTCAATCGTTTCATCTCCCAACTAAGTGAAGATGAGCTACAGACTCCATTTGATTTTTCAAGAGACTCAAAGAAAAAAGAAGCTCACTGGAAAAGGGATAAGAATCTAAGAGATGTCCTGATTCATCTTTATGAATGGCAGCAGTTACTTTTGACTTGGGTCCATTCTAATCAAGAAGGTCACGAAAGACCTTTTCTCCCTGAGTCTTATAATTGGAAAACTTATGGACAAATGAATGACGCTTTTTGGAAGAAGCACCAGAAAACTTCTTTAGAAGAAGCGACTAGACTATTAGAGCAATCGCATAAAGAGGTTTTAGAGTTGATAGAAGTTTTTAGCAATGACGAACTCTTTACCAAAGGTGTCTATAAGTGGACAGGAGGGACAAGTCTAGGTTCCTACTTTATCAGTAGCACCTCCAGTCATTATGATTGGGCTCTGAAAAAACTCAAAGCACATCAGAAGAATTGTAAGTGTAGTAGTTGATGTGTGTATGTGTTTTTCTAAGTTTCGAATATCTTAGTTTTCCTTGTTTAGAGTAATTCTAGCTTTAGAGTTCTTCAAAAATTAACATTTAAGGTTATCAATGGCTTAGAATAGTACGAAAACATTTAGTTTATAGGAATTCTAGATCTAGAATTACATGGATATTTATGAAGTTAGGGTATTCGATAGATAGAATTGTTCTATTCTGAAAGATTTGAACTGTCAATCTTCTAGAATAGTAGTTTGCCAATGAATTTTGTTGAAAGATTCCTTGTTTTATGGTAGTCTAAAGTAAAAGAAAGCCTTACCATTATATTTGTATCTTTAATCTGACTTGGTTTAGGTCTAGAAGAGGGATAGATATTTGGGGTTTTCAAATAATAATAATATTTTCACTTGCAAAAAATGTATTTCAACTTTACCTAATGTAAAAGAAGGAAATATCATGAAACGTTTATGACTTGTTGGAATGAGAATGTGAGCTAAAAATGGATTCTCTTTACATATTAGGAGTAGGTAGATGAGCAATCTAGAGTCAATTCGTAAAGCGCATATCATTGTGTGGAGTGCCTATCTATTTTTATCATTAAGGGCGCCGTTAATTAGCAGTACTGAGTATCTCTTGCTTATTTTTTAGCGTTTCTCTATTCAATAGTATCGCTACCTCTATATTCTATGAAGAATAAAATAGTATCTATTTGTTTGGCTATAAACTCGATCTTGTTAATGAGTTTTCCAATTTTAATCAATAAATTTTTCCCAGGAAAGGTTTCTACTTATATCGTATTAATAAGTATTTTTATCCTGGAGTTCTTAATCTTTAATAAAATTGGTAGAGATTTTGATACTAGATTAGCTAGCGAGTATAAGAAAATTAGTCAGTTTAAAAGTAAGATGTCTCAATCTCCTTGGATAAAATATTTAGAGATTTCTAGTTTTATATTAACTATATTTCCATTTATTCTTCATGGTACAGTTGCTAATCGTTTATTTGCTCTTATCTTTTTGATAAAAATTTGTGTAGATACTACGATAAAGATTCTATTAAACAGAATCTTTAAGACAAGTGAGGTAATGAAAAGGAGGATATTTTCTCTTTTTGTACTAGATTTGATTGTCTATTTATTTTTAGGCTATGTTTTAGCAATGCAAAAAGATGGATACCTATTTTCAATTCTACTAATTTTTTCTAATTTCTCACTTCCCTTTATCAGAGAAAAAGAGTATGAATTATTTAAAAATAAGAAGTGTGATAGATATGGTTAAATCTTAGTTCTCTTTAAAATCAAATCAGGTAGAGAAAGGATATCTTATCTAGGTAACAAAGTGCTTTAAACGCAGTCGACGATTACTTATTGGAGAACTATCCTAACCATGCAACGTTAAAGAGGAGAAATCTTATGAAACTCGTATCACCAAATAATTATGCTGCTATTGAGTAAGAAGAGATGAGGTGTCTTGATGGGAGATTATCTCTACATAAAGACGGGGAATGTTACAGTAAACGTAGCTACTGCTTATTTTATGGGGAATTAAATATGTTTAAACTAAGTGATAAGGTCAGAGTGGTCTTTGCTCTTTTAGGAGTAAGTTCCCTATTGGTTAGTATGTATCTTATACCTTTTATTAAAACTGAGAATAAATTTTGGGAAATACTTTTATTTATATTAGGTGTATTACTAATTGGAATTGCGTTACTAAATCCCCAAAAAAATTAAATTTTAGAATAGTATTAGTGAGTATGTAATCATTTATTGATTGGATTTTTTAATGCTATTGATGAATGGGATGGAAAAAGTGACAATAAATTAAGAACAGGATGATAGTATTATGATGGTTGTTTTAATTTTGATGGTTGTGGTATTTCTGTATTATGTAATTACAGAGTATTTTCAGAATAGTTATATTGACTGTATACTATTTCTAACATTGCTGATTTCTCATTTGATATGGGATTACTATTTTTTGCCCATTGAAGTTTTAGTGGCATTAAGTGGAGTAAATTTGCTGTCAAGATTATTCAAAAAAATGAGAAGTCAATAGATCTGTTAGTGGATTATAAAGATGAAAGGTAAAATTGGGATATTTAAAATGAAACATTTTTTTGCTGGTATCGGAGAGATAAAATTAACTTTCTACATCTTATATGTTTTGCTAGGTCTAGCACCTTTATTTCACACTTACATAATAAATGCTGAAACAGGGGTAGGAAAATCAGTTTTAACTATTATAGGGGTAGTCTCCGTATTTATTTTAACTATTGCTCGAATTTATAGAAGATTTTTCTATAATAAAAATAAACTTGACTAGAATAGTATGGATTAGTTAATCAATTGGCTCGATTATTCTTTGTGATACTATACCACTTTTAAGTTTTTACATTGAACAGCTGGCTGAAGTGACAGTTGTTTATCTTAGAAAGGAAAACTCTCAAATTGTCCTACAAATTTATACTCTTCGACCTCGATCACACCTTGCTTGATTTTGATGCTGCTGAGGATGTGGCTTTGACACAACTCCTAAAAGAAGAAGGGGTTACAGATATTCAGGATTATAAAGACTATTATGTTCCTATGAACAAGGCTCTCTGGAAGGACTTGGAGCAAAAGAAAATCAGTAAACAAGAGCTGGTTAACACGCGCTTTTCTCGTTTATTTGCCCATTTTGGATTCGATAAGGATGGTACTTTACTTGCCCAGCGTTACCAATTTTACTTAGCCCAACAGGGGCAAACTTTTTCAGGTGCTCATGAACTTTTGGATAGCCTTATCGAGCGAGATTATGAGCTGTATGCTGCGACAAATGGCATTACTGCCATTCAGACGGGGCGTTTGGCTCAATCGGGTCTAGCACCTTATTTCAATCAAGTCTTTATCTCAGAACAGCTACAAACACAAAAGCCTGATGCCCTCTTTTATGAAAAAATCGGTCAGCAGATTGAAGGTTTTAGCAAAGAAGAGACGCTGATGATTGGAGATTCCCTAACAGCCGACATTCAAGGTGGCAAAAATGCTGGAATTGACACGATCTGGTACAATCCTCATCACCTCGAAAATCACACACAAGCCCAGCCGACTTATGAAGTCCATTCTTATCAAGACTTGCTGGATTGCTTAGATAAACTGTAAAAAGTGGTTTAGATAGCCACTTTTTGCTATAATAGAGGCAGTAAAAACGAAGGAGTCGGCTATGGAACACTCGTCTTGGCATGCTTTGATTAAGGAGCAATTACCTGAGGGTTATTTTGGGAAAATCAATCAGTTTATGAATCAGGTCTATTCTCAAGGGACTATTTATCCGCCCAAAGAAAAGGTTTTTCAGGCTCTCTTGACAACATCGCTTGAAGAAGTTAAGGTGGTGATTCTGGGACAGGATCCCTATCACGGGCCAGGTCAAGCGCAGGGCTTGAGTTTTTCTGTACCTGACTCTATCCCAGCTCCGCCATCCTTGCAAAATATCTTGAAAGAATTGTCAGATGATCTTGGCGTTAAGAAATCACACGATTTGACGGCTTGGGCTGAGCAAGGAGTCTTGCTTCTTAATGCTTGTTTGACGGTTCCTGCTGGACAGGCCAATGGTCATGCTGGTCAGATATGGGAGCCTTTTACAGATGCTGTGATTCAGGTGGTCAATCATCTAGATAGACCAGTCGTTTTTGTACTCTGGGGAGCCTATGCACGCAAAAAGAAGGCCTTGGTTACCAATCCTCACCACTTGATTATCGAATCAGCCCATCCCAGTCCTTTGTCAGTTTATAGAGGATTTTGGGGTTCCAAGCCTTTTTCCAAGGCTAATGCATTCTTAAAAGAGACAGGACAAGAGCCAATCGATTGGCTTAGATAAGGAGAAAATATGCCTCAGTTAGCGACGATTTGCTACATTGATAACGGGAAAGAATTGCTTATGCTCCATCGTAATAAGAAACCCAATGATGTCCATGAAGGGAAATGGATTGGTGTGGGTGGTAAGCTAGAGCGAGGAGAGACGCCTCAGGAATGCGCTGCGCGTGAAATCCTCGAAGAAACAGGGCTCAAAGCTAAGCCAGTTCTAAAAGGTGTTATCACTTTTCCTGAATTTACGCCAGATTTAGACTGGTACACCTATGTTTTTAAAGTGACGGAGTTTGAGGGCAACTTGATTGATTGCAACGAGGGGACGCTAGAATGGGTTCCCTATGATGAGGTTTTGAGCAAGCCAACTTGGGAAGGTGACCATACCTTTGTTGAGTGGCTTTTGGAGGATAAACCCTTCTTTTCAGCCAAGTTTGTTTATGATGGGGATAAATTGTTGGATACCCAAGTTGATTTCTATGAATAAAGGAGAAAGCAGATGCTACTAATCAAAAACGGTCGTGTAATGGATCCCAAGTCTGGTTTGGATCAAGTGGGCGATGTCTTAGTCCAAGATGGGAAAATTGTCAAAATTGCGCCTGAGATCACGGAAGAAGGAGCAGAAATCATAGATGCTACAGGTCTTGTAGTTGCTCCTGGCTTGGTCGATATTCATGTTCATTTCCGTGAACCTGGTCAGACCCACAAGGAAGATATCCATACTGGTGCCCTAGCAGCCGCTGCAGGTGGTTTTACAACGGTTGTCATGATGGCTAATACTAGTCCAACCATTTCAGACGTTGAGACTTTGCAAGAAGTTCTCCAGTCAGCTGCCAAAGAGAAGATTAATGTTAAGACTGTTGCGACCATTACCAAAAATTTTAATGGGCAAGATTTGACTGACTTTAAGGCACTCTTAGAAGCTGGAGCTGTTGGTTTTTCTGATGACGGTATTCCGCTTGAAAGTAGTAAAGTTGTCAAGGAAGCCATGGAGGAAGCTAAAAAGCTTAATACCTTTATTAGTCTTCATGAGGAAGATCCAGGTTTGAATGGTATTCTTGGCTTTAATGAAAATATTGCTAAAGAACATTTCCATATCTGTGGTGCAACTGGGGTGGCTGAGTATGCTATGATGGCGCGTGATGTCATGATTGCCTATGCAACCAAGGCCCATGTTCATATTCAGCATTTGTCTAAGGAAGAAAGTGTTAAAGTAGTGGAGTTTGCTCAAGGATTGGGAGCGCAAGTAACAGCGGAAGTAGCGCCACAGCATTTCTCTAAGACCGAAGCGCTCCTTTTGACACAAGGTAGCAATGCTAAGATGAATCCTCCACTTCGTTTGGAATCAGACCGTCGTGCCGTGATTGAAGGTCTCAAGTCAGGTGTCATCACAGTTATCGCGACTGACCACGCGCCTCATCATGCAGATGAAAAAAATGTTGAGGATATTACCAAAGCGCCATCTGGTATGACTGGTTTAGAAACATCACTGTCCCTTGGATTGACCTATTTAGTGGAAGCTGGTGAGTTAAGTTTGATGGAATTACTTGAAAAAATGACATACAACCCATCCAAGCTTTACAACTTTGAAGCAGGTTACTTGGCTGAGAATGGTCCAGCGGACATCACTATTTTTGATGCTAAGGCTGAGCGCCTTGTGGACTCTCATTTTGCTTCGAAAGCAGCTAATTCACCATTCATCGGTGAAACCTTAAAAGGGCAGGTTAAATATACCATCTGTAAGGGACAAATTGTCTATCAAAACTAGGTGGGAGTCTGCTCTGTAAACAAAAAGAATAGAGAGCCTATATGTACCAAACCCATCATTTTAAAGACAAGTTTATCTTATTTTTAAAGATATTTTTCCCTATCCTGATTTATCAATTTGCCAATTATTCTGCCTCCTTTGTTGATACGACTATGACTGGCCAATACAATACCATGGACTTGGCTGGTGTGTCTATGGCAACCAGTATCTGGAATCCTTTCTTTACATTCCTGACAGGGATTGTGTCAGCCCTGGTGCCCATCATTGGTCACCATCTTGGTCGAGGCAAAAAGGAAGAGGTTGCGTCTGATTTTTACCAGTTCATCTATCTGGCCTTGGGCCTATCCGTGGTCTTGCTGGGGATGGTGCTTTTCTTGGCGCCACCAATCTTGAATCATATCGGACTAGAAGCGTCGGTGGCGGCAGTAGCGGTTCGCTATCTCTGGTTTTTATCTATCGGGATTATCCCTTTATTGCTTTTTAGTGTTATTCGTTCCTTGCTGGATTCGCTGGGCTTGACCAAACTGTCCATGTACCTCATGCTTTTGTTACTCCCTCTCAATAGCGGATTTAACTATCTCTTGATTTACGGGGCCTTTGGAGTTCCAGAGCTGGGAGGGGCTGGTGCTGGTTTAGGAACATCCTTGGCTTATTGGGTTTTGCTTGGAATTTCTGTACTGGTTTTATTTAAACAGGAGAAGCTCAAAGCCCTACATCTTGAGAAACGAATTCCACTTAATATGGATAAAATCAAGGAAGGAGTTCGATTGGGTCTGCCTATTGGGGGAACTGTCTTTGCGGAAGTAGCTATCTTTTCCGTGGTTGGCTTGATTATGGCTAAGTTTTCGTCCTTGATTATCGCTAGTCACCAGTCAGCTATGAACTTTTCAAGTCTTATGTACGCCTTTCCCATGAGTATCTCATCAGCTATGGCTATTGTCATTTCCTATGAAGTGGGAGCCAAGCGATTTGATGATGCAAAAACTTATATTGGTTTAGGAAGATGGACAGCCCTCATTTTTGCGGCCTTCACCTTATCTTTCCTTTACATTTTTAGGGGAAATGTGGCTAGTCTTTATGGGAACGACCCAGAATTTATCGATTTGACAGCGCGTTTTTTGACTTACAGCCTTTTCTTTCAGTTAGCAGATACCTTTGCGGCACCGCTTCAGGGAATTTTACGGGGGTATAAGGATACAGTTATTCCTTTTTACCTTGGTTTGGTTGGTTATTGGGGCGTAGCAATCCCAGTGGCTATGGTCTTCGATTCCCTAACAGATTTTGGAGCTTATTCTTACTGGATCGGCTTGATTATTAGTCTAATTGTGAGCGGGGTTCTCTACCGTTGGCGTTTAACTGTGATTATGAAGAGATTTGAATCTTTAGCAAAATCCAAACGATAAAAAGTTTGTGAAAAAATATTCTTGATAAGGAAATCCCTTGTTTTCATGGGGTTTTCTTTTTTATTTTGTGAAATTAATTTTAGAAAAACTTTGACAGTATTTGTCAAAAACGGTAAAATAGTAAGGTAAGAAGAAAGTTAGAAAGGCAAGAAGATGTCAATTTTAGATAAAAATCTTTTGCTAGAGATGTTCCGTAAGATGGAAGAAATCCGTCGTATGGACTTAAAAATTGCACAATTAGTAAAGAAAGGGAAAGTGCCAGGAATGACGCACTTTTCTGTTGGAGAAGAGGCGGCTAACGTGGGGGCTATGTTGGCTCTCAATCCAGATGATCTAATTACCTCAAACCACCGTGGTCATGGACAAGCTATTGCTAAAGGAATTGACCTCAACGGAATGATGGCTGAAATCCTTGGTAAATACACTGGAACCTGTAAAGGTAAAGGTGGTTCTATGCATATTGCCGACCTAGATGCTGGTAACCTAGGTGCCAATGGTATCGTAGGTGGTGGTATGGGAATAGCTGTCGGTGCAGCCCTCAGTCAGCAAATGCAAAATACTGGTAAAATTGTTGTCTGCTTCTTTGGAGATGGTGCGACCAACGAAGGTGTTTTCCACGAAGCAGTAAATATGGCTTCTATCTGGAACCTGCCAGTCATTTTCTATTGCATTAACAACGGTTACGGTATCTCTGCGGATATCAAGAAAATGACCAATGTAGAACATATCCATCAACGTAGCGCCGCTTATGGGATTCCTGGAATGTTCATCGAAGATGGAAACAATGTCATCGACGTCTATGAAGGATTTAAGAAAGCTGTAGACCATGTTCGTGGTGGCAATAGTCCTGTCTTGGTCGAAAGTGTCACTTATCGTTGGCTTGGTCACTCATCATCAGATCCTGGTAAATATCGTACACGTGAAGAAGTGGAATTGTGGAAACAAAAAGATCCAATCGAAAACCTCCGCAATTACCTTATTGAAAATAACATTGCAAGTGCCGAAGAATTGGAAGAAATCCAAGCGCAAGTAAAGGAAGCAGTAGAAGCTTCTGTTAAATTTGCAGAAGAAAGTCCATTCCCACCGCTTGAATCAGCATTTGAAGATATTTACGCAGACTAAGGAGAAAGAGATAAAATGGAAACAAAAACAATGTCCTTCCGTGACACCATTATCCTTGCTATGTCTGAGGAAATGCGTCGCGATGAAAATGTGTTCTTGATGGGAGAAGATGTTGGTGTCTTCGGAGGAGACTTCGGAACTTCTGTTGGAATGCTTGAAGAATTCGGTCCAGAACGTGTCCGTGACTGTCCGATTTCTGAAGCTGCCATCTCTGGAGCAGCAGCAGGAGCAGCCATGACAGGACTTCGTCCAATCGTCGATATGACCTTCATGGACTTCTCTGTCATTGCCATGGACAATATCGTCAACCAAGCCGCTAAAACACGTTATATGTTTGGTGGTAAGGGTCAGGTCCCAATGACTGTCCGTTGTGCAGCAGGTAACGGAGTTGGTTCTGCAGCCCAGCACTCGCAATCACTAGAGTCTTGGTTTACTCATATTCCTGGTCTTAAGGTTGTGGCACCTGGAACACCTGCGGACATGAAAGGACTGCTCAAGTCTTCCATCCGTGACAACAACCCAGTTATCATTCTTGAGTATAAATCAGAATTTAACCAAAAAGGGGAAGTACCAGTTGATCCAGACTACACGATTCCACTTGGGGTTGGCGAAATTAAACGTGAAGGTACGGATGTAACAGTTGTTACTTATGGAAAAATGCTTCGCCGTGTGGTTCAAGCAGCTGAAGAATTAGCAGAAGAAGGAATTTCTGTTGAGATTGTTGACCCACGCACCCTTGTTCCGCTTGATAAGGAGATTATCATTAACTCAGTTAAGAAGACTGGTAAAGTTGTTCTGGTTAACGATGCCCATAAAACAAGCGGCTATATCGGAGAGATTTCAGCTATTATTTCAGAATCGGAAGCATTTGACTATCTAGATGCACCAATCCGTCGTTGCGCAGGAGAAGATGTGCCAATGCCTTATGCACAAAACCTAGAAAATGCAATGATTCCAACCGTTGAAAGCATCAAAGATGCTATTCGTAAAACATATAATAAAGAATAGAATTACATAAGATAAGTTATGTAAAATAACGGTTGTTTTTAACTTTAGTAACTTGAGATACGTGTTGTATCCAAGTTGCTTGTAGAGTTGAACACGGGCTAAAAGCTCGGAAAAAAGATAAATCTCCTTGGCTTCATCGAATCCATCGTCGATTTCCTATTTTTCAGTCGCTTTTAACGCCCTTAGTATCATTTAATTGAATTCGGACGGAGGTCTTCGAAAAAAAGATAGATTTCCTTGTGTTCATCGAACACATCGTCAATCTCCTATTTTTTCATTGCCCTCTTCGTCCTTAATATCTTAGTATAGAATTGGAGAGGTCATGGCTGATGACAAGCTAAGAGCGACTCCTGCAGCTAGAAAGTTAGCGGATGATTTAGGGATCAACCTCTACGACGTTTCTGGCTCAGGTGCAAACGGTCGTGTCCACAAAGAAGACGTGGAAACTTATAAAGACACAAACGTGGTTCGCATTTCGCCACTTGCAAAACGAATTGCCCTCGAACATAATATTGCTTGGCAGGAAATCCAAGGAACCGGTCATCGTGGTAAAATCATGAAGAAGGATGTTTTGGCCTTGCTTCCTGAAAATATCGAAAACGATACCATCAAGTCTCCTGCTCAGATTGAAAAAGTGGAAGAAGTTCCTGATAACGTAACACCATACGGTGAAATCGAGCGTATTCCAATGACACCAATGCGTAAGGTTATTGCCCAACGTATGGTTGAATCTTACTTAACTGCGCCAACCTTCACCCTCAACTATGAAGTTGATATGACTGAAATGTTGGCTCTTCGTAAGAAGGTTCTTGAGCCAATCATGGAAGCAACTGGGAAGAAGACTACTGTAACAGACCTTCTTTCACTTGCAGTTGTTAAGACTCTTATGAAACACCCATACATCAACGCTTCATTGACAGAAGATGGCAAGACCATTATCACTCACAACTATGTCAATCTTGCCATGGCAGTTGGGATGGATAATGGATTGATGACACCTGTTGTTTACAATGCTGAGAAGATGAGTCTTTCAGAACTGGTTGTAGCCTTCAAGGATGTCATCGGTCGTACCTTGGATGGTAAATTGGCTCCAAGTGAACTGCAAAATTCAACCTTCACAATCAGTAATTTGGGAATGTTTGGTGTTCAGTCCTTTGGTCCTATCATTAACCAACCAAACTCAGCTATCCTTGGTGTGAGTTCGACAATCGAGAAGCCAGTTGTAGTCAATGGTGAAATTGTGATTCGCCCAATCATGAGCCTTGGTTTAACAATTGACCACCGTGTCGTAGATGGTATGGCTGGTGCTAAGTTTATGAAAGACTTGAAAGAATTGATTGAAAATCCAATCTCAATGTTGATTTAAGTACAAGAGTATTCATTTTTAAGATATAGATAAAGGAAGGAAGACATGGCCTTAGAAGTAATTATGCCAAAAGCCGGCGTGGATATGACAGAAGGACAAATCGTCCAATGGAATAAAAAAGTCGGAGAATTTGTAAAAGAAGGAGAAATCCTTTTGGAAATCATGACTGATAAAGTCAGCATGGAATTGGAAGCCGAAGAAGATGGGTACTTGATTGCTATCCTCAAAGGGGACGGTGAAACAGTCCCTGTAACGGAAGTTATCGGTTACCTTGGCGAAGAAGGGGAAAATATCCCAACAGCTGGAGCAGCAGCGCCAGAAGCTAGCCCTGTACCTACAGCAAGTGCTTCAAACGATGATGGTAAGAGCGATGATGCTTTTGATATCGTTGTGATTGGTGGAGGTCCTGCTGGTTATGTTGCAGCCATTAAAGCTGCCCAACTCGGTGGGAAGGTTGCCCTTGTTGAGAAATCTGAACTCGGTGGAACCTGCTTGAACCGTGGATGTATCCCAACTAAAACCTACCTACATAACGCTGAAATTATTGAAAATATCGGTCATGCTGCAAATCGTGGTATTGTGATTGAAAATCCTAACTTCACTGTTGATATGGACAAACTCCTTGAAACCAAGTCTAAGGTAGTCAATACTTTGGTTGGTGGAGTTGCTGGTCTTCTTCGTAGCTACGGAGTTACTGTTCATAAAGGAATTGGTACCATTACTAAAGACAAGAACGTCTTGGTAAATGGCTCTGAATTACTTGAAACCAAGAAAATCATCCTTGCTGGTGGTTCAAAAGTCAGCAAGATCAACATCCCTGGTATGGAATCTCCACTTGTCATGACCAGCGACGACATCCTTGAAATGAACGAAGTACCAGAAAGTCTTGTTATCATCGGTGGTGGTGTTGTCGGTATCGAGCTCGGTCAGGCCTTCATGACATTTGGTTCAAAAGTGACTGTTATCGAAATGATGGATCGTATCGTGCCAGCTATGGATTCAGAAGTTTCTAAGAACCTTCGCTTGATCCTTGAACGTAAAGGAATGACCATCTTGACTGGTACTAAACTGCAAGAAATCATCGAAGAAAATGGTCAACTTCGTATTAAAGTTGAAGGAAAAGACGATATCATTGCAAATAAAGCTCTTCTTTCAATCGGTCGTGTGCCAGACCTTGAAGGTATTGGAGAGGTTGAGTTTGAATTGGATCGTGGTCGTATCAAGGTCAACGAATACATGGAAACTTCTGTTCCAGGTATCTACGCACCAGGTGATATTAATGGTACTAAGATGTTGGCTCACGCAGCTTTCCGTATGGGTGAAGTTGCCGCTGAAAATGCCCTTAAAGGAAATCATGCTGTTGCCAAATTGAATTTGACTCCTGCAGCTATCTACACTCTTCCTGAAGTAGCAGCAGTAGGTTTGACAGAAGAACAAGCCCGTGAGAAATACGATGTAGCCATCGGTAAGTTCAACTTTGCTGCTAACGGTCGTGCTATTGCATCGGATGCAGCTCAAGGTTTCGTTAAAGTTATTGCGGATAAGAAATACGGAGAAATCCTTGGTGTTCATATCATCGGTCCTGCAGCTGCAGAATTGATCAATGAAGCATCGAGCATTATCGAAATGGAAATTACTGTTGAAGAAATGCTGAAGACTATCCACGGACACCCAACCTACTCTGAAGTGATGTACGAAGCATTTGCGGATGTTTTAGGAATGGCCATCCATTCACCTAAGAAAAAATAAAAGAAAGATAGATTAGACTGGAAAGGTGTTTTCCAGTCTCTATCGTATAAAGGGATATCATGAAATACATTATCAATCATTCAAACGACACTGCCTTTAATATTGCCTTGGAAGAATACGCCTTTAAACACCTTTTGGATGAGGATCAAATTTTCCTACTTTGGATTAACAAGCCATCTATCATTGTTGGTCGTCACCAGAATACCATCGAAGAAATCAACCGTGATTATGTTCGCGAAAATGGCATCGAGGTAGTTCGCCGTATCAGCGGTGGTGGAGCTGTTTACCACGATTTAAATAACCTCAACTACACGATCATCTCAAAAGAAGATGAAAACAAAGCTTTTGACTTCAAGAGTTTTTCAACTCCAGTTATCAATACTTTGGCTCAACTTGGGGTTAAAGCTGAGTTCACAGGCCGTAATGACCTTGAGATTGATGGAAAGAAATTCTGTGGCAATGCTCAAGCCTATATCAACGGTCGTATCATGCACCATGGTTGCTTGCTCTTTGACGTTGATTTGTCAGTCCTAGCAAATGCCCTTAAGGTTTCAAAAGATAAATTTGAATCAAAAGGTGTGAAATCGGTTCGTGCTCGTGTAACCAATATTATCAATGAATTACCAGAAAAAATCACAGTCGAAGAATTCCGTGACTTACTCTTGGAATACATGAAAAAAGAGTATCCAGAGATGACAGAATACGTTTTTTCTGAGGAAGAACTAGCTGAAATTAACCGTATCAAAGATACTAAGTTTGGAACTTGGGACTGGAACTATGGTAAATCACCTGAATTTAACGTCCGTCGTGGAACAAAATTCACTAGTGGTAAGGTGGAAGTCTTTGCTAATGTTCTCGAATCAAAAATCCAAGACATCAAGATTTACGGTGACTTCTTTGGTATTGAAGATGTTGCTGCAGTAGAAGATGTCCTTCGTGGGGTGAAATACGAACGCGAAGATGTCCTTAAGGCGTTAGAAACCATTGATATCACACGCTATTTCGCTGGTATTAGCCGTGAAGAAATCGCTGAAGCGGTAGTTGGATAAATCAAAAAGAAGTTGGTTGTAGGACCAGCTTCTTTTTTAAAAACCATATATTACATAATTTATTTTATGTATTTTATAAACTGTCTAGAGCATTCTTTTGTTCATCATTAACGATATGGGTATAGAGGTCAGTGACTTGTGTGCTGGCATGTCCTAGCTGGTGACTGACCAAAACTTGCGATTTAGTGGCATCATAGAGCCTGGTTGCTAGGGTATGTCGTAGTTTATGGGGTGTTACACGGACTTTGAAGTCCTCAGAGTACTTAGCAACCATTTTCTCAACGCTGGAAGCATCGATACGATTAGGAACTCCTCTGTAGAGAGTCAAAAAAAGGGCTGTATCTGTTTTTTCCGTCTTATAGCGTTGATTTCGAATGGCCAAATAATTCTCTAAATAAGGCTTAGCAAAGGCAGCGACATTGACCGAGTCACGTTTGCCACCTTTTCTTGTAACGTCAATAACCATCATTTTGAGGTTGAGATCCCTTAGATCTAAATTAACAGCTTCAGATAAGCGGACACCAGACGCCAAGAGAAGGGCAATAATGGCCAAATCACGTTCTTTATTTTTATTAAAGGAGGATAAGGCACGATTTGAGAGCTGTTGTGGGTACTCTTGGTCAATATAAGTTAGAAAACCTTCTGTTTCATCACCTAAAAAGAGCTTTTGCTTGATGTTTTCAGCTCTGGCAGCAAGTGTTTCTTTCTTTTTTTTGGTTGAAACTTTTTTCATTACATTACGATAAAAATAAGGTTCTCCCTGGTCGTTTTCAACCTCTTCAGTCAAATACTTGTAAAGACTAGAAAGTGCTGACAAGGTCCGATTGATAGTTGTCTGTGAAACACCTTGCTTGGTTGTATTGGCATTCAGCAAAGGTCGTTCACGTAGGTAAAGGATAAAGGATTCCATATCTTTCTTAGACATATTTTCCAAGACAGATAAAGGAATATCAGACATTTTATCGGCGTTTGAAATACCAGACTCCAAAACCCAGCTAAAAAATCGATCGTATTCCTTGAGGTATTCGTACAAGGTTGTAAAACTGTAGGGTACAGCCAGCTTAGATTGATAGTATTCCAGAACATACCAGGGCATGGCTTGTTTTAGTTTGTCGATTCGTCCTAGTAAAATCTCACGTTTCATGTATTTTCTCCATAAAGTAAGTCTACTAGTAGTATAGCATAGACTTATTTATTTTTCAAGAAAATTATAGTTTTTCGGAAAGATGTTATAGAGGACATAGATGCAAAGAAAACTATATAACCATACGAAAAATTCTTCTTTATACATCATCATACTTGACTAACATATTAGGTATTTTTGTTTCAAGACTCTTGCGGACTTTTCCTGGTATTGCAGTGTCCATTTGGCTGTTAATACTTGTTATTGTTGCTTTAGTATCTTTTGCAATTGTTTTCGATTTTTGGTCAAAACTTTCTTTTATTTGATTTTTAGCGGTCTTTGCCAATTGGCATTGAGCCAGGATATGATTTCTTTCCATCATGCGATACATTTGTTTTAGAGCGTATTGGTATTCTTCATCAGTATAGTACTCATTCATTGGTGCTTGCATAATTTCTCCTTAGTTTTTGATATTCTTCATCTAAGATATTTTTTCTTTGTCGAAATTCTTTATCTATTTTTTCTTTTTCTTCTTCCAGTTTTATTTCATTAGTTCTATAAACTTGGTTAGAATGATATCTCAAATTTTCTATGTCTGTAAAGTACTCTCTAACACAATCAGCTGGTGATGAAAACTTTCTTAATACTAGGTACATTTTATCAGCTTCTTCGTTCATGATCTTTTCTAATCTTGCAGCACGTTCCTCTAATTCTAGTGTCTTTTTCTCTAACTTTTTCTTTTCCAGATAGTATTGTTCTTCGAGGTTAAGAATTTCCCTCTCTTTTTGTCTAATGGCATCCCATTTTACATCTCTGCTTTCCATTGTTTGAACTCCTTAGCAAATTGTGTGTCTGTTGCCACTGTTTTTTCGATGACTTCCTGTAATTGTTTATCCAAATTTTCGAATTCTTGGGCGGAAGCATTCATCTTAGCGACTATTTGATCCGTTTCTGCCTGAAAAGTATCGATAAACTGTGCTTGAGTGATACCTTGGCTAGCAAAAAGGGTTTCAACTTCATAGGGAGTCAAGGCTGTGTAGCTTGTAAAATCGATTTTTGACCAAATTTCTTGTAATTCTTGGTTAGCAATCTTGGCTAAGGCGCTCACTTCATCAGCTCCAGTTCTTGCTGCTGTAGCCATAGATGATGATAAGATAGAACCTTGAACTGCATCTAAGTATATTTCCTCAGAGCTACTAATGCCACCTGATGACCATTTTGATTTCAAGTCCTTGTAATGAGCCATTCCTCGGAGACTGTTGGCATAAGCTCGATAAACACCACTAATTAAGGGTTTTCCACCTTTACCATCAACAACTTGACCTGTTACAGGATCAAACTCCCAATCATCGATATTGTGGCTAGTTCCGTCCAGCCAGTATATTGTATCAGGCATTTTTAAGAGAGACTTATTAAACCATTCGGGGTGATTGAAATCATTGATAACGACAACATTATCAGACTTTCTACGATAATCAATAAACATAGCTGGATTTTTGTCTATGAATGCTTTTTCGTCATTAGAAAGTGAAAGATAATAAAACCAGGCATTGAAGGTTGTCGTAGGGATGTGGTATTTAGCTCCTACCTTTAGCATATAAGAGCCTTGTGAATAACCCGATAGATGACTAACTTCATATCTGGGATCGTCCATGATTTCTTTTACGAAACGGTCCGCTACAAAATATTGGGGTGACAAAGATGTATCTCTTTCTACCAGAGCTGTAGAAATGTCAATCTTAGTAGGACTCCCTGGATCCGTCCCTGCAGCAATCACGGCTACATTTTTATAATCTGGTTTGCCGTTCACAATAGGTGCAACCGCCAGTCCATCAAAACCTGTTTCAATGTCAGACTTAGTCGCAATGACACGGAATTCTTGACCATCGGATATTATGGTGTTTGTTTCACCTTTATTTTTAGGCGAAGGAGTAACAATTTTGTAACCCTTTCGCTTGGCGTATTCTGGATTGGAACTATAAACATTTTTTCCTTGATTTAATTCATTAAGTTGTTTATCTGTATAAGTGAAAACCACTACTGTGCTCCTTTTTCTTTATCCGAATAATATATAGTAACTAAAGATGTTGTTTTCCCTTTATGAGAATTCAATATTTCCCACTGGTCGTTTATTTCTTTATTTGTTTTTCCATTAATAAAACCATTATAATTTTCAACATCATTTAAAGAGTGGCCTACACGATATTCTATTTTTACTTTATCTGAAAATAGAATATTTACATCACAAGACCAGTCTCCCGGAGGGGTTGTATATTCTGGATTGGAAATTTTGATCTCTTCTATCCCGTCGTAAGAATTTTTTAAAGCATTTACCAAACTAACTTCGTACTCTCTATTTCGACGTTCTTCTTGAGATTTCCCTAACATAGAAAACATAAAAACACCTCCAGCTGTGATGATTGCGAGTAACAAAACGATTAGTAGCCATTTATGACTTTTTTTGATGCCAGAATTACTCATTTAAGCTTTCCTCCTTTTCTCATTATACTATAACCTAGAATAACTTAATCATTTTTTATAATATATTATAATATTTCTAACAAGAAAAAACCGACCTCATTGCTGAGAATCGGTTTTCTAGTGTATTTAATTAAGAAATTCGTTTCCACATAACATAAATTATGTAAAAACTTCTACAATAACAAATCTTTGACTTTCCCAATTTCACTTTTTGGAATAACTAGGTGAATCATATCACCCAGATACATTCTGGTTGAGCCGTTAACGGTTTGGCTCTTGCCATTATGGACTTGGGTGGTGATGAGTACGTTATGTGGCAAGTTGAGTTCGTGTACTTGTTTTCCTGCTATTTTATCTGAAACAGGGATTTCAATGAGAGTGACTTCTCCTTCATCTGTCGCTTCTTCTGGCAGCATTTTTTCCAACATAGCCTCATAGACTGGTGCCCCCTTGAGTAGATCCATGATAATATAGGCAACCAAGGTCACTAATCCAAGTGGCATGAGGTTGCGAATATCTCCTACCATCTCAGTTACGAGAATCATAGCAGTTAAGGGAGCCTTGGATATGGCTCCAAAATAGCCACTCATTCCTAGAATGACAAATATAGGGAATTGCTCTTGATTGACAAGTTCAAGATTGACACAAATAACACCAACTAGGGCACCAAGTAAGGACCCAAGCGCCAAAATTGGTAGGAAAATACCTCCTGGAAGGCCACTTCCATAACTAATCATACTCCAAACAAAACGAATCAGAAAGTAAGCTAGTAGGACTTGGAAACTAAAATCTTGCTCAGTTAGGGAAAGAACCAGCTGATTTCCACCACCAAGGATTTGGGGTAAGAAGATTCCGACTGGGATGATAAGAATGAAAGCCAGAATTGGATAATAAGCTCTATCCAAACGGATTTTTTGACCAAGCCAGTCATAAACTCTACCAACATTGAGCACAGCTTTCTCATAGAGAAAACCAGATAGTCCAAGAAAAACTCCCATAAGGAGGTAAATCCAATACTGGTCTAGGGTCATGAGTGGGATGTTGTCTGGCATGTCCAGTACGGGTGTTAAGCCAAATATGAGTAGTGAGACAAAGTTTGCTACGAGACTAGCTGCGAGAGTAGATACCCAGAAAAAGCGTGAAAAATGGTGATAAACTTCTTCTACCACAAAGAGAAGTCCTGCAATAGGAGCATTAAAGGCTGCGGCTAATCCTGCTGCAGCTCCACTTGCAATAAGGGAACGTTCCTCAACTGGACTGGATTTGAGCCACTTAGCAATTCCTTTACCGCCGACAGCTCCAAGTTGAATACTTGGTCCTTCACGCCCCAGCATGAGTCCGCTGGCAATTGCAAGAATTCCTAGAACATATTTTTTCCAAAGAACACCCCACCAGTTGAGGGTCATGAGTCCCTTTAATTCAGCTTCGACTTGAGGAATTCCTGAGCCTTTGATGTCTTTTTCTGATCGAGTTAATTTCGCACTGAGCCAACAAACTATTAAATAAAATAGACCAATGATAAGAAGATTGCGCACTAGGTGCGCTTGATCTTGATAAAGTCCTTGTATTAGGTGGAAGCCTTTTTCGATTGAAAATCGAAAAGATCCAACGATGATCCCAACGACAAGACCGACGATGATTCCTCGTCCAACTTGGGATAATATGGTGCTTGAGGCAAAGGCAAATTCTTTCTTGGAACTGAGTGTTTCTGACTGTTCCTCCATAATCATTCCTTCTAACTTAACTTTCTTTTTCTCCTAAAACCAGTGATTTAACGGGTTCAAAGCTGGTTCGGTGAATTGGGGTAACTCCTAGTTTTGTGAGGCCTTCCAGGTGTTTAGCAGTTCCATATCCTGCATTAGTAGCAAAGTCATAGCCAGGAAATTGCTGATCGTATTCCCTCATCAATTCATCACGTGTCACCTTGGCTACTATAGAAGCTGCTGCAATTGAAAGGGAATTAGCATCTCCTTTGATGATAGATGTTTGTGAAATTGGTAAATCCAGTTTCATGGCATCGATCAAAAGGTGCTCAGGTTGAGGACTGAGCTGGGAAATTGCTTCCTGCATGGCTAGTTTGGTTGCTTCATAGATATTGACTTGGTCGATGACCTGATTATCTATGATACCAATGCCGATTGATAAAGCTTGGTCTTGAACTGCTTGGAAAATCTCCAGATGTTTCTTTTTAGGAATTTTCTTGCTGTCATTGAGGCCTTTAATTTTACAATTTTGAGGTAAAATAACAGCTGCAGCGACTACAGGCCCAGCCAGAGGACCACGACCTACCTCATCAACACCAGCAATTAAGGTCAATCCTTGCTTGTTCAGTTCTTTTTCATAGGAAAGCATGGATTCCAAACGAAGATCCTCATCCAATTCAGCCTGAATGGCTTTTTTACGCTTGCTGATTTCCTTTTTAACTCCAGAACGATTATCCTTTTCAAGCTCTAAAAAAATAGGGCTATCAAGGTCCTTGACCGTTGCAAGGAGTTCTTTGATTTCTTTAATCGTCGCCATCGAGGTCTTCCAATGTATCTAAGGTATAGTTACCGAGTTTGCCATCACGGACTTCCTTCACGAAGAGACTATAAAAACGGTCATAGTCGTCACGGAAACCGAGGGCGCGGGTCATGTCCATAATAATAACAGGCGCTTCTTCTTCAATTTTCATTTGTTTGAAGCGTTCAGCCAGCTTTTCCGGATAATGTTCTTTGAAATAATTGAGGCCAAAAATGGTCACCTCATCCATAGGAAGCAACTGGTCTTTAATAGCTCCCGTTAAGGCTAACTTAAGCGCAACAGTTTCATCTTCAAACTTAGGCCAAAGAATCCCTGGCGTATCTAAGATTTCCAAGTCTTTGTTCGTTTTGAGCCATTGTTGACCTTTGGTCACACCAGGCTTGTTGCCGACAACAGCAATTCTCTTACCAGCCAAACGGTTCATGAGAGTTGATTTACCAGCATTTGGAATCCCGATAATCATAGTACGCAAGGTTTCAATCTTGATACCGCGTTCCTTCTGGCGTGTAATCTTATCCGCCATGAGTTTCTTAGCGGCATCTGTTACAACTTTTACAGTCACTTGCTCTTTGGAGTTGATAGCCAGAGTTTGGATTCCTTGTGATTCAAAATACTGACGCCATTCCTTGGTCATTGCTGGGTCAGCCAAGTCCGCCTTATTTAAAATCAAGAGTTTTGGTTTATCACCAACGATTTTGGTCAACATAGGGTTTTGACTAGATAGAGGTAAGCGTGCATCCACCAAAATCGTTACAAAATCAACAAATTTTAAATTTTCCTGCACCTGTCGACGAGCTTTAGACATGTGACCAGGAAACCATTGAATAGTGGCCATAATATATCTCCTTCGGATTGAAGAAACTGTAAAAACGTTTTCTTTCTTATCCTCTATTCTATCATAAATTATTCTTTTTTGCACAAGCTTTTATTTGTAATAGCTACTTTATAAAGGAAGGCTGATTTCAAATTCACTTAATTTATATATTAACTTTATATAAAATTCTAAGACTTATATATTTAGTTTTAGATGAGTATTCGAGATAAAAATGGGACTATACAATTTGTCAAAATTCCTTCTATCCAGCTTTCTTGTGCTGAGGAGAGATGCTCTGTTTGAAGGCTTTCTTTTAGAAAATCTCGAACTTGTTCTGGTGCGATTTCAAACTCAAAGGCTTTCATTTTATAGAAAAAGTCGAGCAGATGGTCTGACAGATATTCAGTTGAAAATGGCACTTCTCCACTTTTTCGATGTTCTAATAAGAGCCTAGAAAATCGGGCTTTTTCTTCAGGAAGCTCACGAAAATAGGAATTGAGGAGCCAGGTCTGCTTCTGCTTTCTTTCAATTGGATCCTGACTCGCAATTCGTTGGTCTTTTTCCAGCTCTTTTTGGTATTGTTTAGCCTTGATAGCCCGTTCTGTTCGATTTTTACCAAAAAGTATTTTTTCCCACTTGCGTTCTTCTTGGGTTAGGGTTTCTGTAAAGCCAAAGTAGTCTTGATAAGCCCGCTCTGCTGGTCCCATGGCTAGGACCAGATTGTCTGCATATTGCTTGGCGATTTTATCCCTCTTCTTGCGCTCTTTCTCTGCCTGGATACGGAGTTCTTGTTCGTAGTCAATTTTCTCCTTGCCTAGCTTGACAAGGTAGAGTTGATCATCCGGTTTTCCAAGTAAAAAGGGCTTAATGCATTTTTCAAGGACTTCTTCCATGCGAGCCTTCTTCTTTGGCTCAGCCTTGGTCCAATTTCCTCCTTGAAAGACTTCTAGGAAGAGTTGGTAGTCTCTCTCAGGTGCGAACTGATTGCCACGATTAGGCTTGAAAACGCCTTTTTCCCAGAGCCATTTTAGAAGTCGCTCGTCAAAGTCACTTTTATTGACCTTGATTTTTTCCTTTTTCTGGGCTTTTCTGGTAAGATTTTCAACCTTTCTGAGTAATTTTTCTTCCTCTTCTAGTTGCTGGTCAAGGGACAATCGATGAAAATGACGAACACAATCGCTGCCGATTGGAAAGAGGCGTTGGCCTGTGACACCGTTAAAGAGTTCGTAGGCGTATTTGATAGCATTCCCACAAACACAATTGCTACGGCCGATACCATTAAAAATCAAGGAAACTTCATTCCATTCCTTGGTAGCCTGTTCCCAAGTATCGGCTTTTGAAGCCTGTAAAACCGCATCGTGCAGGGATTTTCTAACTGGAAGTGTCATGAGGTCTCCTTTCTAGATTATACTTTTACAACTTGAACCTCGTCTTTACCGAGTAAAATCAAGTATTTTTCAATATTTTCAATCAAATAGGCTCGTGATAAAGCCTCTCCATAAAGGGCTAATTGACCACGATAGCGGTCTATGAGTTGACTTGGCTCGTCATAGCGGTCTGTCTTGTAGTCGAAAAGAACGATACGATCCTCATAAAGCAGATAGCCGTCCAAGATTCCACGGACAACGAAGTCTTCCTGACTCTTTTGATCTCGTTTGAGCATGGAGAAAGGTTGCTCGCGATAAAGATGGTCTGTATTAGCAAGAATTTCTTGACCAAGTGCTGTGTCAAAGAATGAAAGAATTTTAGCAAGATTGATCTTGTCTCTAACAGCTGGGCTGGTTTGAACTTGTTTGAGAGTTTCTGTCAGGCTAGCAAGGGTTGGTCGCTGACTTAGGTCAATTCTCTGCATGAGTTCGTGGGTAGCACTACCAATCTCAGCTCCTGTTACCTTTTCTTTGGTTGAAAAATCTGGTAACTCAAAGCTAATTTTCTTGTCTACTGACTGGCCTTGACCTGCAATCTCGACACCTTCCATATCCATAACTGGTTCATAGAATTTCTTGATTTGACTTGGGGTTTGAACACTAGGAAGCTCAATGGCTGCGCGGTGAAGAGTATTATAAACTTCCACCTCTTTCAGCATTTCCAGAGCTTCTTTGATGGTTTCAGACTGGCGGTTGTCTGCTTGAGAGCTATCTTGTAGAGGGCTCTTGTTTTCCAACTCTCCGATAGCTTCTCTAGTCAACTGGTCTTCGCCAACAAAACGATAGCTAAAGTTGAGATTGTCCTTGGCAAACACTTTGCTAATAGCCCAAAGCCAATCTTGGAAATTCTTGGCTTGCAGTCTAGTATTGCTATTTAGTTTCCCATTTTTGGTTGCTGGGTATTCCTTGGATTCCAGCTTTTCACGCGAACCCTTGCCGACAAGATAAAGCTTTTTCTCAGCCCGTGTCATGGCAACATACAGAAGGCGCATCTGCTCAGAATAGCTTGCCAGCTGTAATTCCTCTTCATTCTGTATATAAGTTAGGCTAGGAATGGAGAGTTTGATGGTTTTAGGATAATGAGCTTCCACTGCTCCTGTCTCCATTTTGGCAATATATTTGACACCTAGTCCATTTTTACGGCTGAGAATGACTTCTGACATGCTGTCTTGCTTATTGAAGTCCTGATCCATATTGAGGATAAAAACGTAAGGGAACTCCAGTCCTTTACTCTTGTGAATGGTCATGAGCTCTACTGCATCTTTTGGCGGTGCGACAGCCACGCTCGCAAGATCGTGCTGGGCTTCCAAGACTTGGTCAATCATACGAATAAAACGAGACAAGCCCTTGAAATTGCTCTTTTCAAATTGATCAGCACGTAGAGCTAGTGCATAGAGATTAGCCTGTCTAGCAAGACCATTTGGTAAAGCCCCCACATAATCATAATAAAAACGGTCGTTATAAATCTTCCAAATCAAGTCATATAGGGAGTGGGTTTTGGCATACAGGCGCCAAGAAACCAAGATATCCATGAATTGGTTTAGTTTCTCAGCTAGAGCAGTGTGAATCAAGTTTTTCTGCCTGCTATCCAGTTTTTGTGCATTGACTAGTTTCTCATAGAGATTTTCCTGGACTTTATCCTCTGCTTTCTGAAGGGACAAACGTGCTAACTCATCCTCATCAAAACCAAACATTGGAGACTTCATAAGGGCAACCAAGGCGTAGTCTTGCAGGGGATTGTGAATGACACGAAGGGTGTCTAGCATGACTTGCACTTCTAGGGATTGGAGATAATTGTTCTGCTCTCCGTCAGTTTTGACAGGAATTCCATACTCAGACAGGGCGAGAAGAATCTGGTCATTACGACTGCGACTTGAGGTCAGAAGGGCAATTTCTTTAAAGGTAACACCTTGTTCCTTATGGAGTTTCAGAATCTCCTTGATGACTAAGCGCATTTCGCCTGTTAGTTTCGTTTCTGCCTGCCCCTCTTCTTCCTCATCTGTGTCGTCCTTGTCATAGAGGAGAAATTCTGCCTTGTTGTCTGTATTGGGAGTCAGTTTGGTATTGGCAAAGACAAGCTGGTGCATGTTATCATAGTTGATTTCGCCGACTTCTTGGTCCATAAGACGCTCAAAAACATCATTGGTTGCTGACAGCACTTCTGAACCGCTACGGAAATTTTCCTTGAGGAGAATGAGCTTGCCCTCTTTTGGATTTTGCACATAGCGTTGGAATTTCTCATTGAAAATCTGCGGGTCTGCCTGACGGAAACGATAGATAGATTGCTTGATATCTCCCACCATAAAGCGATTGTGGCTATTAGACAACAATTCCAGCATCCGTTCTTGAATGTGATTGGTATCCTGATACTCATCGACCATGACTTCGTGGAAACGTTCCTGATAAGCTTCACGAACTTGCGGGAATTTCTCTAAAATCTCAATGGTGTAATGGCTGATATCAGCGAATTCAAAGGCGTTTTCCTGGCGCTTACGTTGACGATAAGCTTCCACAAAATCACTCATGAAAGATTGGAAGGTTTTAGCTAGTTCCCAGGTATCTCCATGATAACGTTCTTGATAGTCGAGAATCGTTATCTGATCTGCTAGTTGTCCTAGTTTAGCAAACTGGGTCTTTCTCTCTTCGTTGTAGGCATCGGCCAGTGGCTTCAAATCAGCCTTACGACTGGCATTTGTCAGAGCTCGACCATTTTTCTCTTTCGAAATTGCGACAACACGCGCAAGAACCGCTTGATAATCCTGACTATCGGACTCCTGATTCAATGAGCCAATTTCATCCAGAATCAACTGAACATTTTCTAAATAAGCAGCCTTTGCAAATTCCTTGGAATCATTATCCAGATGATAACGGAAGAAACTTTCCAAGTCCCAAAGGGCTTGCTGGATTTGCTCAGTCAGTTTTTCTTTTTCACTGGTAAAATCAGCTTTCTCAAAGCCTTTGAGGAAAGATTCACTTAACCATTTCTGAGGATTGCTGGTGGATTGGAGGAAGTCATAGATTTTATAGACTTGCTGACGTAGCCCCCGTTCGTCCTTGCCACGCCCTGCAAAATTTTTCAGCAAATGACTAAAGGTCTCTTTCTGTTTTCCTTGGTAATGGGCTTCAAAGACCTCATGAAAGACTTCGTTTTTTAGAAGGAGTTGCTCGCTCTGGTTTTGTAAAATACGGAAATTAGGCGCAATATCAATCAGATAGCCATGTTTGCCAAGGAATTTTTGTGTGAAAGAGTCCATGGTTCCGATGGCTGCGTTGGGTAGGTCTGCCAACTGGCGGCCCAAGTGTTGTTTGAGCTCGACATCATCCGTTTCTTGGATTTGTTGGCTGATTTTTTTCTCTAAACGTTCCTTAAGCTCAGTCGCAGCCTTAACGGTAAAGGTTGAGATAAAGAGTTGAGAAATTTCGACACCACGCGCCAATTGGTCCAGAATACGCTCGGCCATGACAAAAGTCTTCCCAGAGCCAGCCGATGCTGAAACCAGGATATTCTGACCAGAAGTGTAGATGGCTTCGATTTGCTCGGCTGTTTTCTTTTGTGCCTTGCTCGAACTTGCTTCTGCTTTTTGCAGTTTTTGAATTTCTTCCTCAGTTAAAAAGAAAATGGGCTTCATCGATTCAACTCCTCTCTCATTTTTTCAAACCAAGCTTGCTTAAGCTTTTCTCCGACCAGACGCTTGCCGTTAGCTAAGTCTAACTTCTCTAGGAAACGAGCTTGTCCCAAATGGTAATTAGCTTCAAATCCAGTAATGGCTTGGTGTTGCTGGACGTATGGGGCAATACTTCTGCCATTTTCTGTATAAGGATTAATGGAAAACTGGCCTGCTAAAATTTTCTCAGCTGCTTTCTTGTAAAGATGGGCATTGTAGTCCAGTAGGAGCTGGAATTCCTCATCTGTCAGCTGATTAGCCTTGTTTTTGTTGTAAAATTCGCCCAAATGACTACTTTCTTTTTCTAAAAAGAGTCCTTGGTATTTCATAGACTTGCTGGCTTCTACTACTGCACCTGCCAGACTTTTAACGGCCATCAAAGATTGGACAGGCTCAGCCATTTCCAAGTACATAGCACCGAAAAAGTTCTGCTCCCCTTCTCTTTTTAAGGCAGCTAAGTAGGTTGGCAGTTGAGAATTGAGTCCATTAAAGAAATGAGGAAACTGGAACTGAGTCAAACTGGATTTGTAGTCTACTACTCCTATCGCTCCATCAGCTTTCAATCGGTCAATGCGGTCAACCTTGCCTCGTACAAAGACACTGCGACCATTGTCCAATTGAATAAAGGCCTGCTCTTTTCCACCAAAATTTGCCTCTTCTTTAATGGTTTCGATGGCTGGATTATGGCGGAGAATGTGACCAGTCGTCCGTGCAACATCAAGCAAAACTTCTTTGGTAAACTGGGCTTCCAAACTTTCCTGATAAATAGCCTCAAATTCCCGTTCTTGACTGGTTTCTTGGATAGCCTGTTCTAAACGTCGGTCAAAGGGGTCTTCATCAGATAACTGCAAAGCACGTTCAAAGATACGGTGCAAGAAATTTCCGTGACTACGAGCATCAGGACGCAAACGTAATTCTTCTTGCAAGCCTAAAACGTAGCGAAGAAAATAACTGTATTCATTGCGATAAAATTCCGTCAAACCAGAGGTAGAGAGGTAAAACTCCTGATCAGTAGGATAGAGAGCTTGCAAGGTGTCCTTAGCCAACTGCTTACTGGTTGGACTGGTTGGAAGGGCTGGATTTTCCAAACCTTGCTGGTCTAGTTTTTTACCCATCACACGCGCCAGAACCTTGACAAAGGTCAAATCTTGCTCAGTATCACTCGTCTCGCCCTGCTGGTGATAAGAAACCAGACTGGACAAAAGACTGTGATAGGATCCCATATCCTCCTTAGACAGCCCCTTGTGATTCATCCTCTTCTCTTTCCTGCTAAATCCAAAATGGACCAGTTCTTGAAGATAGGCTGATTCCTTACTTTCACTTTCATTAAAAAGGCTTGGAGCTGACAAGATTAACTCTTTACGAGCAGAATTAACCAAGGAAAGCATAGTGTAGCGATTTTTCTTGAGATTCTCACTGCTGGCAATCAGTAACTGTGCTCCCTCTTCTGTCGCTTGGTTTAGGCTCTGTCTTTCTTCGTCTGTCAAAAGACTGGTATTCTGCGCGATTTTTGGTAAATTGTCCTGAGTCAGCCCAATGGCATAGACAAAGTCAGCCGTTAAGGGCGCAATCAAATCGTAACTCTGCACCAGAACGGTGTCTACTGTCGCTGGAATGGTGCGATACTGAGATAGACTCATACCGGAATGAAGCAAGGCTAGGAAGTCCTCTAGACTAACCTGTGAACCAGCAAAAACTGTAGCAAATTGTTCCAAAACATGACAGAAGGCCTTCCAAACTTCGGCCTGTCTTTCCTGATCAAGAGCTTCCATGGTGGCTGTTAAGTCTTGCAACTGCTTGGTCACCGCTCCTTCTTTTAGAAAAGAATTCCACTTTTGCAAGAGGTTTTCAGCCTTTTGTTTTCGACTGGCAAAGAGGGTCTCAAGAGGTGCTACAATCCGCAAACGAAGGGCATTTAAACGTTCCAAATCAAATTTTCCGTGGTGGGATTTGGTGAAGGTTTGCTGAAAGGCTGGTAAGCCATTGATACCAAGATAGCGGATATATTGCTCAAAAGCATCAATATCAGCCTGATTAAGATCGGTATACAGACCTGTTCTAAGAAGGTTTATCAAATCCTCCTGACGAAAACGATAGCGTTTCAAAGCCAAAATAGACTCGACAAATTGAGTCAAAGGATGGTGCGCCATGGATTCGCTTCTACCAAGATAAAAAGGAATCTGATACTGGTCAAAAATGGTTTTTAGAGATAACTGGTAAGAAGCTACATCCCCCAAGAGAATACGAAAATGCTTGTAACTCAGGTCTGAGTTCTCATGTAATTTCTGACGAATGCTACGGGCCACCAACTCCAACTCTTCCTTTTGCGTCAAGCAAGACCAGATTTGCAGGTTTTCACGGTCCTCATCATCGACATCCAAGGTGAGTTCTGAAAAGTCATAAGAAGACTCCAGCAAACGAGAGGCCTTGTCAAAACTATCCATCTTTTCATGAGTTTGAGAACAGTCCTGAGCAGGAGTTTGGTATTTAGAGGCTAGATGATGGAGAAACTCCACACTGGCTTGGTAGAGATTGCCCTCGCTAAAGGGACTGGTATAAGCTTTCTTACTAGCATAAACCCCAATGACAATCTCAACACCCTTGCAATGAAGTAGGTCCACAATTCGCTCTTCCTCAGCAGAAAAACGGGTAAATCCATCAATAACTAAAGCAATTTGAGTAAAATCACTACTTACTTTGTCATTCTCAATAGCCTCAATCAAATGGGACAACTGACTTCCCTGAGCTAACTGTCCCTGATTGAGATAGGCCGTTACTTTCTCAAAAATCAAGAGCAAATCGGCTCTCTTGTCCTCATCAGTCAAACTTTCCAAATCTAAAAAACTCATTTGAGCCTTGGTCATCTCGTGATACAGTTCAATCAACTGCTGGATAAATTGAGGATCCTGCTTGATAGCTCCATAAACACGTAAATCTTTAGGATCAAGTTCGGCAAGGCATTTGTAAAAGGCCATTCCAAGACCGATATCATCTAGACTGGTCTTAGCAGGCAAGTCATTCAAGATCAGGTAACGAGCCATTTGAGCAAAGCGCGTGACGGTAATCGCAAAAGAAGCCTGCTGGGACAAGCATTCCAGCACGGCGCGTTCCTTTTCAAAAGAAAGAGAGTTGGGAGCGATGTAGAAGACCCGCTTGCCAGCAGCAACTAGCTCCTCTGCCTCTCTGGTTAGAATTTCTGTCAAAGAAGTTCGAATATCAGTATAAAGTAATTTCATCTCTGCCTCGTTTGAATTTTTCATTACCATATATTATACCATGATTAGCCACCCAAGTCTGTAAATAATCAATTCTTGCTCATCTGTTGAAAAGAAAAATGCCGGATCTTCCGGCATTGAATGATAAGTACTAACTTGCTAAAAATAGATTGATCCATAAATACCAAAAAGCAGTCATGTTAATCAAGATATGGAGCAAAATGGGATAATAGAGAGAGTGAGTTTTTCGGTAGAGCAATGCTAAAATCACTCCTCCACTAGCATAAATGAAAAAAGCAAGAGGTGTTAAAGCAAAATTGACATGAATATAACCGAAAATAATAGCAGAAAGCAAGACATCTCCATACCAAGGCGAGTTTTTGAAAAAGGTTGTCATAAGCACACCGCGATAAATCAATTCCTCAGCAGTAGGGCCGATGAAGCAAGCCATGAGCAAGAAATAGGGTAATTCCTGTCGTCCCATCATTTCTATCGTTTCATTCAAAGAAATTTGATTTGAAGACGAGGGTATGAAATAAGACAAGAAGAAGTCCGACATATACGAAATGATGTAGCCCAGTAAAAGGTAGATAAAGTACCTCAACTGCCACTTGAAATGAAAAGTCTTCTTTCCTGCAAAAACTAGTAGATAGATGACCGCTAATAAAAGAACTCCACTCTCCATCAAAAGCAGAATCTGAAAAAATTCACGACTTGCTGGTAGATAGGGCTTTGCGAGGTGATTGAAAAGCCCCCAAAACCAAGTTGATTTGTAAAAAATTAAGGACAATGCTAGTAAAATTTGAATAGCCCGTTTTTTCATATTAAATCCTCTGTTTTACTTAACTAGCTTATTGAATATAATGGTTTACTTAACTGTATAACAAGTTTAGTATAGCACATATTGGCGAAACATCCTCTTCAAATCATGAATTGCCATCAAAACATCTTAAACTGTAAAATCAATTAGCCCCAAGCTTCCTATCAATTTCTTCTCCAAAATATGCTATAATAATACCAAAAAATAAAGAAGGAAAATCTATGATTAAACTATTAGCCTTGGATATGGACGGAACCCTCCTCAATGAAGCCAAGGAAATCCCACAAGCTCATATTACTGCTATTCACCAAGCTATTGAAAAAGGTGTCAAACTGGTTCTCTGTACGGGTCGCCCGCTTTTCGGTGTTCTCCCCTACTATCAAAAACTGGGGCTTGATCTCCAGAATGAGTATGTGATTGTTAACAACGGTTGCTCAACTCACCAGACAAGTGATTGGAGTCTGGTTGATTGGCAAGAACTCAGTCCAGCAGACATCGAGTACCTCTATGACCTAGCTGAAAAAAGTGATGTTCAGTTAACTCTTTTTGATGAGGAGCATTATTTTGTCCTCGGTGGCAAGCCTAATGAAATTGTTCAAAATGATGCCAAGCTAGTCTTTTCAGACCTGACTGAAATTTCCCTTGAGGAAGCTACCAGTGGTAAGTACCGTATGTTCCAAGGTATGTTTTTGGGTACAAAAGAGCAAACAGACGATTTTGAGGAGCGCTTTGCTGGGGAACTCTGTCAACGATTCAGTGGCGTTCGTTCGCAGCCTGTCATTTATGAAGCTATGCCACTTGGAACGACAAAGGCTACTGCTCTTTCACGACTGGCAGAGATTTTGAATATCGAGCCATCAGAAATTATGGCTATGGGCGATGCTAATAACGATATTGAAATGCTCCAGTTTGCAGGACTTGGCATTGCAATGGGAAATGCCAGCGATTATGTCAAATCCCTAGCTGATGCCGTTACAGCAAGCAACGAAGAAGACGGTGTTGCGCGTGCCATTGAGAAATATATTTTATAATTAAGAAGCCCAGTTCGTGTCAACTGGGTTTTGATATTTAAGAATTCTTAAAACTTTAGAAACTCTTTAGAAATACTTGAGTTTTCTTTGATTTCTATGCTTTATACTAAAGTTAACAAAATAAATCAAAAGGAGAGAATCATGAAAACAGTACTCGACATTCATGGATTGTCCAAAAACTTCGACAAACAAGCTATTCTTCAGGATCTTCATCTAACGATAAGAGAGGGAGATATTTATGGACTTATCGGAAAGAACGGAGCTGGGAAAACCACATTGATAAAAATCATTACGCAACTACTGTTTGCGGATAAAGGGACTGTTTCCCTCTTCTCTAGCCAATCGGAAAATGAGTGGACCAAGGCTCTATCTCGAGTAGGTTCAGTGATTGAATCACCTGTAGCTCATAATCACTTAACAGCCTATCAAAATCTGAAATATTACTGTATGATTCGTCATATTCCAAATGCTGATCAAGTCATTCGAGAAACCCTGGATTATGTAGGTTTGCCAGATACAGGTAAGAAAGTCTTTCGTGATTTCTCGCTAGGAATGAAACAAAGACTTGGTATCGCCATTGCCCTCCTATCCAAACCAGATTTCCTAATCTTAGATGAACCTATCAACGGTCTCGACCCAATCGGTATCAAAGAATTTCGCCTCATGATTCAACGGCTCAATCAAGAAAAAGGGATCACCATTCTCATCTCTAGCCATATCTTGTCAGAACTCTATCTCCTAGCTAATCGTTTTGGTATTTTAGATCAAGGCAAGATTATCCGTGAAATCAGCAAAGCTGAATTTGAAACACTAAGTGAGGATTATATTGTTCTTAAGACAGCTGATAAAGAGAAAGCTTGTCAAGTATTGAAAGAACAAATCCAGCTCCAGTTCAAGGTTGTTAATCCTGAGAATGAAATCCATATCTTTGGTCAGGAACAAGATGTCAAACAGATTCTTAAGGAATTAACCTTGGCAGATATTGCCATTGACGAGATTTACTATGCCCGTCAAAACCTAGAAGAATACTTCACTCAATTGGTCGAATAGGAGGAAAATCATGATACATACCATTCAAGCAGACTTTTACCGTCTTTTCCGTTCCAAAGGATTCTGGATTACAGAGTTCATTCTCTTTGTACTCATGTTAATGGGGGCTGTTTTTGGGGCTACTGGCCATCTAATGGCAATCCAGACAGAAGAGCCAGACATTCCAACCCATGGTTGGGACGGTGTACAAGCCCTGATCAACGCATCTAGTCAAGGTTCAAACCTCGTTTTTCTCTGCATCGTCCTAGCCTGCCTCGTTCTTGGAGTTGATTTAATCGGCAAACTCTATAAAAATAATTTAACAGTGGGTGTCTCTCGTACCGAGTTTTTCCTTGCCAAAGCCTTTGTATTGACTTGTATTGCACTCTTGCAAGTTATCATCAGCCTTGTGATTGCCTTTATTCCAGCAACGATCTTAAATGGATTTGGCACTATGCCTGATGGCTTTATTGGCAATCTACTGATAACCATTTCCCTTCAATTCCTTTGCCTCCTTGCTTGGCTTTCCATTGTTTCCTTCATCCTCTATGTTAGTCATTCTTATCTTGCAGTATTTATTGGATATTTGGTCAGCTCTATCTTACTTTCTATGCCAATGCTCATCTTCCCAAGTATCAAAATTTTGCCATATTTATCATTGCAGTTTTTCTATGCTATGACTGCTAATAGTGAGTCAATTCTCTACACACTTATAGTTACCTTAGCTGTTATTGTAATCTTTAATCTAAGTGGACTGGCAGTTTTCAAAAAGAAAAGTCTATAAAAAATGACCTCCTCTAGCCTACAGAGGAGGTTTATTTCGTTAAAAGTAAATAAAAACCGATAACCACTGCCCATCTGTGCTTAGTTTCATATCTGCACCGAGAAGATGACATAATTCCTCAGTGATATAAAGGCCTAAACCAGAGGATTCTTCCGTGTCTGATAGATTTTCAGAATAAAAACGGTTGCTGAGATTTTCTATTTTTTTGATGGGCTGTTTGACAAGGTTTGCAATCTCTAAGACAAGCTGTTCCTTTTCCTTTCTCAAAGATAGACGTGCTTCTTCCTTGCCATGTTTGAGGACATTTCCAAGCAGATTTTGTAAAATTCGATCCAGTAAGTCTTCATCAGTCCTCATTTTCAAACCAGCTTCAACCTTAAAATCAAGCGTGATATTTGCCGCCTGAAAAACATCATAATAAGCTAGAGTCTTCTTGGTAATAAAAGCTGAAAAATCCACTTCTTCCAGTTTCGGTTTGACAGCTCCTTCCATCAAACGACGATATTCTAGAAGAGCCTCCAAACGTTTAGAAACTAAATCAAGATGCTGGGCTATTTTTTGTAAGGTTTCTGCTTTGTCTTCAGGAGACTTTATCAATTGTTGGGTGTAGCCTGAAGCGATAGTCAAAGGTGTCCGAATATCATGGGCAATATTGCTGATGGCCATATCCAGAGTCTGCTTTTCCCTTTTCATCACCAAACGAGATTGTTCTACTTCCTGAAATAGATTCTCAATCTGCTGGTAGAGATGTAAAAAATGTTTGGAAAAAATGCTGACTCCAACTCTTTTCATACTACCCGTGATAATCTTGTCTTCAATCTGTTGACTCAAGTTTTTAAGTGCTAGATGGTAGCGAATCAATGCAATCAATAAAAGAATTAGGAGTACAAGTAGGATAAAGATTATCATGTAGGTCATTGCTTATCTCCTTTTAATCTTACCCCAACGCCCCAGATGGTTTCAATATATTCTTGATTTGGGTCAAGCTGGTTTAATTTTTTACGAAGATTACTCAAATGCGTATTGAGGGTATTATCTCCAGGTAGATAGCTCTCTTCCCATACCATTTCATAAAGTTCTTCCTTGGTGAAAATTTTCTTTGGATGTTTAAGGAGAGTTTGGAAAATCAAGCATTCTTTCTTAGCCAGGCGAATCGTTTCCTGGCTATTTTTGATTTCAAAACTTTCTGCATCAAACTGGATATTTTTCAAGTTTTGTGGCAGATTTTCAGTTTTTCCTATTTCCATAGGCTGTTTTTCTACGCTTTGACGTAATTGAACAGTAACTCTGGCAAAGACTTCATCCAAATCAAAAGGTTTGACTATGTAATCATTGGCACCCTCTAAGAGGTATTGACTGATCAACTTCTTATCGCTCAAAGCCGTTAGCATAATGACTGGAGTTTGACTTTGCTCCCTGATAGTTTTTAAAACCTGATCCCCATTTTTCCCAGGAAGCATGATATCTAGCAAAACGAGGTCAATCCCCCCTTGGTCAAAACGCATGATTCCTTCTGTACCAGAAAAGGCTTGAATTACCTCATGCTCCTCAGTGAGAAGAGTTCGCAAAATTTCTTGAATGTCACTATTGTCTTCAATAACCAATATCCTAGCCATAAATACCAACCTTTCTGCAACTATTATAGCATGTTTTATTGATAAAGCTTAAACAGAAAAGCTCCTCGCATAAAAGCGCGAGAAAGCCTTGGAGGGTTAAAATATAAAATCCATTTGCTAGATGATCTAGTATCCTCATAGTTGCTAGTGAAAACGAGTCTAGCAGAATGAATCTCTCATTTCTCCCCTACTAGTCCGTAATCCGTTGATACATTTCGGGTCTTCTATCTCGAAACAAGCCCCAGTTTAGGCGTTCGCTTGCTCCCTTGTCTAGGTCATAAGTCGCTAACAGAACAGCTTCAGCTTGTCTTTCAGCTAGCTCTAGAATAGCTCCTGTTTCATCCGTCATAAAGGATGAACCGTAGAAGTCAAGGCTGGAACTCTGCCCACCATTTTCTTCACTAGGAGTGACTTCCTCCAAACCATAACGATTGGCTGCAATGACTGGAACAATATTTGCTGCTGCGTGTCCTTGCATGGTACGCTGCCAATGACCACAACTATCCGTATCCAAAATTGGCTCTGAACCGATGGCTGTAGGATAAAAGAGCAATTCAGCACCATTTAACGCAAGACAGCGGGCTGTTTCAGGGAACCATTGATCCCAACAAATGCCGATACCAATCTTAGCATAACGAGTGTCCCAGACCTTGAAGCCTGTGTTGCCAGGTGTGAAATAGAATTTCTCTTGATAGTAATGGTCATCTGGTATGTGGGTCTTTCGGTAAACGCCCAGCACTTCCCCATCTGCATCAATAACGGCAATAGAGTTATACAAGACATTGCCATCTTTTTCATAGAAACTGATTGGTAAGACGACCTTTAGCTCCTTGGCAATGGTTTTAAAATGCTGAATAGCTGTATTGTCTGTCACCGACTGGGCATACTGGTAGTAGTCATACTGACGTTCCTGACAGAAATAGGGACGTTCAAACAACTCGGGCAAGAGAATAATTTGTGCGCCTTGTTCTGCAGCCAGACGTACTAAACGATCTGCGGTTTGGATATTTGTTGCCACATCCTTAGCACATTGCATCTGAATGGCTGCAACTCTTACATTTCTCATCTTTTTCTCCTATTCTGGGATTTGTTGGGTGATACAGTGGATATTGCCACCACCTAAGAGAATATCTCTGGCTGGAGTTCCGACAACTTTACGGTCTGGGAAACATTTACTGAGGATATCTAGGGCCACTTGGTCGTTTTTATCCTCAAACTGCGGAACCAAGACAGCCTGGTTGGCAATATAAAAGTTTACATAGGAAGCCGCAAGCCTTTCACCTGCATAGCGCTCTTCTTCTCCTTCTTCATAGATGTAGCCTGGCAAATCCTCTTTAGTTACAACTTGATGAAGAGCTGGAATTGGAAGTTTATGAATGGTGAAGGCACGACCTTTTGCATCTGTTTCCTTTTCTAAAAGCTCTAAATCAGCTGCCGACATGGCATATTGGGGATCATTTTGATCATCTGTCCAAGCCAAAACAAGCTCTGCAGGACCAACAAAGGCTGCAACGTTGTCAACGTGTTCATTGGTTTCATCCTGATAAATACCATAAGGAAGCCAAATAACTTTTTCAGCGCCAAGGCACTCTAATAAGGTATTTTCGATTTCCTCTTTACTTAGATGAGGATTACGCCCAGGACTGAGAAGGCAACTTTCAGTTACGAGAATGGTTCCTTGTCCATCGCTATGGATTGAGCCTCCTTCTAGTACAAAGGGTTTGGCATCAAAGACAGGCATTTCCAAGGCTTCAGCAAAACGACTGGCTACTTGGTCATCGGCTTCATAGTCTTGGTAGAGACCATCAACAGCACCACCCCAAGCATTGAAAGACCAGTCTACTGCCAACTTTTCCCTTATATCATTAAGGAGAATAGTCGGACCAGTATCACGCGCCCAGGCATCATTGGTGGGAATGTCTAGATAAATAACCTTGTCTCCAAGATAAGATTGGGCTTCAGCTAAGTAGTCTTGGCCAACCAAAAGATAGACTCTTTCCCCTTCTGCTATAGTCTTAATGATCTGGCTGAAAGCTCTTTTGGCAGCCTTTCCTTGAAAGGGCCATGAACCTGGTCGAGTTGGCCATATCATAAGGGTACCATGATGGGGCTCGTATTCTGCTGGCATGCGATAGCCTAATTTTTTGGGACTGTCCATCATGATAATCTCCCTTTAAAGTCTTGATAACCAAAAGATTTGACTAATCTGCAGTCACCCTGCTCATCCATGAGATAGAGACTTGGCAATCCAATACCATTAAAGGTATTATTTTTGACAAATGAGTAAATAGCCATATCTTCAAAATAAAGTCTATCACCGATTTGAACTGGATTTTCAAAGCTATAATCACCAATCACATCTCCTGTCAGACAGGTATTGGAAGAAAGTCTATAGGTATGGGCTTTTTCCTGAGCGGCAAATCCATTTCTCAAAGGTGGACGATAGGGCATCTCAAGTACATCAGGCATATGGCAGGTCGCAGAGGCGTCTAAAACCAAGATTTCCATACCGTTTTCGACAATATCCAATACTTCAGTTGCTAGATAACCTGCATTGAGCGCAATGGCTTCACCAGGCTCGATATAGATTTCAAGATTGTAAGTTTCTCGGATACGCTTGATCTCAGAAATCAGCAAATCTACATCATAGTCCTCTCTTGTGATGTGGTGTCCGCCCCCCATATTGAGCCATTTGACCTGATGCAAATAGGCTCCAAATTGCTCTTCTACTGCTTTCAAAGTTGTCTCTAAATCATCTGCTCCCTGCTCGCAAAGGGTGTGAAAATGAAGACCATCCACCAAATCCAGCAAATCACTCGGTATCTTGTCTGAAGTTACTCCAAAACGGGAGCCAGGTGCACAAGGGTCATAGAGCGCGTGGTCACCTTGAGTTGAACACTGAGGGTTAAGTCGCAAACCCACGCTTACACCAGCATCCCGACAACGGGCCCCATGTTTACGCAACTGTCTCTCTGAGTTAAAGACGATATGATTTGTTATCTCCAGCAATTCCTCCAAGTCCGCATCCTTAAAGGCTGGCGCAAATACATGGACTTCTCCTGGAAATTCTTCCCTAGCTAGCTTAGCTTCATAGAGTCCACTGGCTGTCGTACCTGATAGATACTGGCTAATCAAGGGATAGGTTTTGTAGAGGGAATAAGCCTTCTGGGCAAGCAAAACCTTGCAACCAGCCTCTTCTTGTACATATTGTAGAATGCGGCAGTTTGCTTCTAACTTGGCCAAGTCAATGACATAGGCTGGCGTTGGTACTTGTTCTAACTTCATCAGTCCACCATTTGTGGATTTTCAACCACAATCCAAGGCAAACCATACTCATTCAAAGCTTCCATGAATGGATCTGGATCCAACTCTTCAAGGTTGTAAACTCCAGCTTGTTTCCAAGTACCGTTCATAACCAATTTTGTACCAATCATGGCTGGAACTCCTGTTGTATATGAAATAGCTTGTGAACCAACTTCTGCATAACATTCCTGATGGTCGCAGACATTGTAGATGTAGATGGTCTTTTCAACGCCATCTTTGACACCTGTAAAGATACATCCAATATTGGTTTTACCAACAGTGCGTGGCCCAAGGCTGGCTGGATCTGGAAGCAAGGCTTTCAAAAATTGGATTGGTACAATTTCTTGACCGTTGAAGTTAATGGTATCCGTACGAAGGAGACCGACATTTTCCAGACATTTCATGTGCGTTAGATAAGATTGACCAAAAGTCATAAAGAAACGAATACGTTTGACACCTGGAATGTTCTTGGCCAATGATTCAATTTCTTCATGGTGAAGGAGATACATGTCTTTTTGTCCGACCTGAGGGAAATCGTACTCGCGCTTGATTGACATAGCTTCCACTTCGACCCATTTTCCATCTTCCCAGTAAGAACCTGGCGCAGAAACCTCGCGGAGATTGATTTCTGGGTTAAAGTTTGTCGCAAATGGATAACCGTGGTCACCACCATTACAGTCTAAAATGTCGATATAGTGGATTTCATCAAAATAGTGTTTAAGGGCGTAAGCAGAAAAGACGCTGGTCACACCTGGGTCAAAACCAGAACCAAGCAGAGCGGTCAAGCCTGCTTCTTTGAATTTCTCTTGATAAGCCCACTGCCATGAGTAGTCAAAGTAGGCTGTAAAACCAAGTTCCTTACAACGTTTCTCATAAATAGCACGCCACTCAGGGTCTTCTGTGTCTTCTGCTTCATAGTTGGCCGTGTCGATATAGTGAACACCTGTTGCCAAACAAGCGTCCATAATAGTCAAGTCTTGGTATGGTAGCGCTACGTTCAAAACGGCTTCTGGTTTGTAGCTTTCAATCAAGGCAATGACTTCTTCGACCTTGTCAGCATCAAGTGCAGCAGTTTCAATTTTTGTCGTAGTTTTACCTTCTAGCTTCGCTTTCAAGTCATCGCATTTTGACTTGGTACGGCTAGCAATCATAATCTCTGTAAAGGTTTCACTATCTTGACAAATCTTTGAAATAGCAACTTGGGCAACGCCCCCACATCCAATAACTAATAAACGACTCATTTTTTTCCTTCCTCTTCTTCTAAAATGTCCTCAACATACTTGGGCAACATAAAGGCTCCCACGTGTAAGTTTGCAGTGTAGTATTCTGTGAAAAGCTGGCGTTTTTTCCAGCCTTCCTTATCAAAATCTTTGACAGGGTGGTATTTTTTCGATGCAAACCCAAATAACCAATAGCCAGCTGGACTGGTTGGAATATGGGCCTGATAGACCCGGCTGATTGGAAAGGCTTGATTGACCTTGCGATGCATACTTCGGCAAGCTGACTCATCCTCATCAAAGAAGGGACTCCCATGCTGGTAAATCATGATACCGTCTTCTTTCAGAGCCCTATAACTATTGCCGTAGAATTCCTTGGTAAAGAGCCCTTCCGTATGGCCAAACGGATCTGTCGCATCGTTGATGATAATATCGTAATCATCTTCGCAGTTTCGCAAAAAGCGTAGCCCATTTTGGTAGTAAATGGTAACACGAGGATCATCTAGCCCTGCAGCAAAATCAGGGAAATACTCACGACAAACCTCAACTAGCATCTCATCTGGTTCCACAATATCGATTTGTTCCAGTTCAGGATAGAGTGTTAATACTTGGGCAACACCTCCGTCGCCACCTCCTATTACCAAAACTTTCTTGGGATTTGGGTGGACAGCCATGGGAACGTGGACTGTCATTTCGTTGTAGACAAAATCATCCGCATCTGAAAACAAGACATGCCCATTTAAAATCAGTATTTTCCCAAAAGCTGGCGTATCTAAGACTTCAATATCCTGCCATTCACTTTTTCCAGCGTAGAGTTGCTTGGCTGTTCTCAGGGACAATTTCACATCTGGAGTATGAACTTCAGAAAACCATAAATCCATCTAGTTCTCCTTTCTCTTAATGACGTTGATGTGATTGACCTCTGGGTCTTCCGTCCCTTGGAGGGAGCAACCACGTTCCTTGGCAAATTGGATATAATCGACTATCTCTTGGGTAATGCGTTCACCTGGAGCTAGGATTGGAATCCCTGGAGGGTAACACATGACAAATTCCCCACAGACCTGTCCAACAGATTCATCCAGGATCAAACTTTTTCTCTCTGCATAGAAGGCTTCTTGTGGAGACAGCACTAACTCGGGCTGGATATATTCTCCAGCTATCAAATCTTTTCCATCTCTCGAGTAGAGTCTCTTGATATCAGCTAAAGCACCAACTAAGCGCTCGATGTCTTGGATGCGGTCACCAATCGAAATATAGGCCAAGATATTACCAATATCACCAAACTCAATCTGAATGTCGTATTCATCGCGCAGGAGGTCATAAACCTCGATACCTGTTAAGCCAATACCCTGAGTGTAAACTGACAACTTGGTTACATCAAAATCACAGACAGATACACCGTCTATCAACTCTTTTGAGTAGGCATAGTAACCTCCGATAGCATTGATTTCACGGCGGGCATACTCGGATAGTTCAATAACTTTCTCAAACGATTCTTTACCACGAAGGGCCAAGTTGCGACGTGAAATATCCAGACTGGCCATCAACAAGTAAGAGGCAGATGTTGACTGGGTAAGGTTGATTATCTGACGTACGTATTCAGGATTCATCTGCTCCCCGATTAAAAGAAGCGAACTTTGGGTTAAACTCCCACCAGACTTATGCATGGAAACTGCTGCCATATCAGCCCTTGCATCCATGGCAGAAATTGGAAGTTTATCAGTAAAATGTAAGTGCGCTCCGTGGGCTTCATCTACTAAAACCATCATGCCAGCTTCATGAGCCATTTCTGTCAAACCCTTTAGATCTGAACAGATGCCGTAGTAAGTAGGATTGTTAATCAAAATGGCCTTGGCATCTGGATGCTCCTTAATTGCCTGCGCTACTCGGTCATTTTCAAGACCTAAAGCGATACCAATCTTAGGATCCACACTCATCTCGATATAGATGGGAATGGCACCACATAGAACCAGCGCATTGATAGCAGATTTATGGACATTACGTGGCAGAATAATCTTATCTCCAGCCTTGCAGGTTGACAGAATCATAGTCTGCACCGATGAAGTTGTTCCCCCAATCATGAGAAAGGCATGGGCTGCTCCAAAAGCATCAGCTGCAAGCTCCTCTGCATCCCGAATAATCGAAATGGGGTGACCAAGATTATCCAAGGGTTTCATCGAATTGACATCAATGCCTACACATTTTTCTCCTAAGAGTTCGACAAGTTCTGGATTTCCTCGTCCACGCTTGTGACCTGGAACATCAAAGGGAACAATCCTTTTCTTGCGTAACTTCACCAAGGCCTCATAAATTGGGGCTTGGTTTTGATCTAACTCTTTCAAGACATACTCCTTTCCATATTTTTAGAACCTTTTGAAAACTAAGGAACTAAAGGTTGACTCATGAAAAAAGAGCAGGTTTTCACCTGCTCTGCAATCTTCTGACGTTTTTATGTTTGTTTCTGTTGAGTATGTCTGTTCCCGATGTTTCCTAACTCTCTAGTAGCAAATATTACGTACTTTATTGATCGTTTCACAAGATGACGTGTGCTTTCACCACACTAAAAATTTATGAATTAGGACAAGTATCCTAACATCAACTTATAAAAGTAGGCTTTTAACCCTATCAATAATGTGGTTTTTCAACCACGCTTCGGCATTCAACCCTGCCTGTCCGTAGGCATTTTTTACTCGGGTTTATATTTGCTAGAAAACATCATCTCATTTTCTAAGCTTTATTACTATATCACGTTTTTAAGAACTTGTAAAGCGGTTTACGAAAAAAATATAAAAAAGTTCGTAAAATATTTGGATTTCATTTGATTTAATACTAATTATTTTCTTGTAAACGATTATAAAGTGAACAAAATGTTTATCATATTTAATTTAAAATTTTTTATGCTATTCTATACTCTTTACCTTTGGTGTTTAATCTATCAGAGAAGATGTCGACATTTTATATCATTAAAATCGTGCAACTTTTTTCAGACACTTTTAAAAGATTGATTTCCCTATATTTTTCCTTTATACTGGATAAAAAGGAGAATAGTATGTCAGAAATAAATCACGAAATTGATTCAAATTTTGCAGGTCGTTTAAATATCCTACGAGCGGGTGTTCTTGGTGCCAATGATGGAATTATTTCCATTGCTGGTGTGGTTATCGGGGTTGCCAGTGCTACCAGCAATATCTGGATTATCTTTTTATCAGGATTTGCGGCGATTTTAGCAGGTGCCTTTTCAATGGCTGGTGGAGAATATGTATCCGTTTCAACTCAAAAAGATACCGAGGAAGCAGCCGTTGTGCGTGAGCAAGTCTTGCTAGACCAAGATATGGAGCTAGCTAAAAAGTCTCTCTACGCTGCCTATATTCAAAATGGCGAGTGTGAAACATCAGCCCAACTTCTCACCAACAAGGCCTTTCTTAAAAATCCGCTCAAGGCTTTGGTAGAGGAAAAATATGGGATTGAGTATGAAGAGTTTACCAATCCTTGGCATGCTGCTATCTCTAGCTTTATTTCTTTTTTCCT
>NZ_NCVI01000012.1:0-30427 GCF_002096895.1 Streptococcus mitis
TAATACTCTTCGAAAATCAAATTCAAACCACGTCAACGTCGCCTTGCCGTACTCAAGTACAGCCTGCGGCTAGTTTCCTAGTTTGCTCTTTGATTTTCATTGAGTATAAAAAACCTCTTCCCAAGGGAAAGAGGACTAAATCTTATTGATGAACCGCTTGAGCTGCTGTGATAAGGGTCAACTTGTACACATCATCAGCATTACATCCACGAGAGAGGTCGTTAACTGGCTTGTTCAAACCTTGCAAAACAGGACCTACTGCCGCAAAGCCACCAAGACGTTCTGCCATCTTGTAGCCAATATTTCCTGCCTCGATACCTGGGAAGATGAAGACGTTTGCTTGACCAGCTACTGTACTTCCCGGAGCTTTCAGAGCTGCAGTTTCTGGAACAAATGCCGCATCAAATTGCAACTCACCATCGATTTCAAGGTCAGGGCGCAAGTCGTGAGCAATTTTAGTTGCTTCAACAACCTTATCAACGCTTTCTCCAAATCCTGAACCCTTAGTAGAATAGCTCAGCATGGCAATTTTAGGTTCGATGCCAAACATCTTAGCTGTGATTGCTGAGTTGATCGCAATTTCAGCCAAGGCTTCCGCATCTGGATTGATGTTGATAGCACAATCTCCAAAGAGGTAACGTTCCGTACCACGAACCATGAGGAAGGCACCTGAAGTACGAGTTACATTTGGACGAGTTTTGATGATTTGAAGGGCTGGACGAACTGTTGAAGCTGTTGAGTGAATCGCACCTGATACCATTCCATCAACCAAGCCCAAGTAAACTAACATAACACCAAAGTAATTGACATCTTCAACCAAAACCTTGCGTGCATCTTCTTCAGACATTTTGCCCTTGCGACGCTCCACCAAAGCAGCAACCATTTCTTCAAATTTATCGTAGTGTTGAGGGTCGATGACTTCATAACCATCCATGATCCCTTCAATTTCAAGATAAATTTTAATTTTTTCAGGATTTCCAAGCAAAACAGGAATCACTTCTGTTTCTTTTACCAGGCGTTTAGTCGCTTGAAGAATACGAGGTTCTTCCCCTTCAGGGAGAACGATACGAGCATTTTTACCAACAAGGTTGGTTTTGAGACTTTCAAAAACTTCCATGAGTTTTCTCCTTTAAAATAATAATTATACTCTGAATCATTTTTTATAGAGTATTAGTTGATAACTGGGTAATAAGGTTACTGAAATCATCCGGCAAGGGACTTTCTAACTGCAAGTCTTGCTCTAAAAATGGATGATAAAAGGATAGGTAATGGCAATGCAGGGCTTGGCGCTGAATTCCATCGTCTAGACTACCACCATACAAGTCATCTCCCAACAAAGGAAAACCAATATGAGAAAAATGGACTCGGATTTGGTGGGTTCGCCCAGTGTGCAGGCGAATATCGACCAAGTGAATATTCCCATAAGAAGCTACAATCTTGTAGGATGTATGGGCATACTTTCCACCTTTAGCTACCCGTCTAGTGATAATAGAGTCTTCATCACGCGCAATCGGAGCAATAATTTCCCCCTCTGGTTCCAAATTCCCATCTCCTTTAACGAGAGCAAAGTAGCGTTTTTCAATGGACTTCTTCTGCAACTGCTTGTCTAATCGTGCATGGGCATAGCCGTGCTTAGCAAAGAGCATCAAGCCAGAAGTATCTCTATCAAGCCTAGTCACAATGTGAACCTGCTGATTTTCATAATCTTGATTGACGTAGTAACCCTTGATAAAATTGGCAATGGTATTGGAGTGGTTAACACTAGGAATAGAAGCCACTCCATAGGGTTTATTCAAGACTAGAAAATGGTCATCCTCATAGAGAATGTCTAATGGGCGCTCGATAGCCTCCAAGGTTTCAAAGCCTTCTTCAGCGGGAATATCAATGGTAACTCGGTCTCCAATCTCCAATAGATACGTCGCATTTTGTGGTTGGTCATTGACCAGTATAGCTCCACCTCGAAACTTAATTTTGGCCAGCAACCCCTTAGAAACCTCGTGCTTTTTCAAAAAGGTCTTGACTTTGACATGCTCATCTGCGATAAATTCAAATCTCATTCGTCCACCTCGCCGATAAAAGCGTCCTTAACACGATTCCAGAAACTGGTATGGCTAGGTGATGCCACAAAGTGAATCTTATGATGGTCGATTTGATACTCAATACGCTCAATATTGCGGAAGGAATAGACACTATTGTCAACCGAAATAGTATGGTAATCGTTTCTCGTTGGAATGAGTTCAATCTTATCCTTCTTAGGAACAATAATGGACGAGCCCAGGGTTCGATAAACACGATTATTAAGGCTGGCAATTTCCGTCAACTGAAGAGCTTCAATGGTAGGGTGTAAAACAGCTCCACCAAGCGACTTGTTATAGGCTGTACTACCAGTCGGCGTCGAAACTGTTAGCCCATCTCCACGAAAACGTTCAAAGGGGACACCATTAATTACGATATCCGCCACCATGGTTCGATCAGACCTGCGGATGCTAGCTTCGTTGAGAGCTCTGAAAATCTTGACCTCTCCATTTCCAAGAAAAACCTTTACATTCAAAACCGGATAAGAAACTCTTGCTCCGGTATCTAGCTGCAAATTAGTCACTAGCTTATCCAACTCAAAATCACGGTAGTCCGTATAGAAGCCCAAATGTCCAGTATGAACACCGATAAAGCGTACCTTATCAAGTTGATTTTCGTACTTATGAAAGGCTGATAAGAGCATGCCATCCCCACCGATGGAAATGACAATGTCCGAATTGGTATCATTGAGTATAAACTGATTTCTCTTCAAACGATCTCGCAATTCATACAAGACCCTTTGACTCTGCGGTTTTCTATTGGCTATCAGGTCAATTCGTTTACCTGTATTCTTCATCTGTATCGTCACTATTTCCTACACCGTCATTTAATTTTCTACTCAAAGGATCAAAAAGAGCCTGGGCTTCCTGAATATCATCTCGAATTTTACCCATTTCTTCATCCAACTGATGGGCAATCTTGGCCGTGATTTCCAGTCGCTTCTTAATCTCCTCTGGGAAATCCCCTTGGTACTTGTAGTTGAGAGAATGTTCTATCGTTGCCCAAAAATTCATGGCCAAGGTACGAATCTGAATTTCCGCCAAAATAGTCTTGGCTCCATTGATGGTATCAACCGTATATTCTACTACCACGTGATAGGAACGGTAGCCCGATGCTTTTCGATGAGTAATGTAATCTCGCTCCTGTATGATTCGCATGTCCTGACGTTTGCGCAAAATCTCCACTACTTCCTTAACGTCATCTACAAACTGAACCATCACACGCAAACCAGCAATATCTTGCAAATCGTGCTCTAAGGTCGCATAAGTAATGCCACGCCGAGCCATTTTTTCCTTGATACTTTCAATTGGCTTGACTCGACCAGTCACAAACTCAATCGGAGAATGCTTATTTTGCTTACGATATTGCTTACGAATACCACGTAGTTTAATCTTTAACTCACCAACAGCTTGAATGTAAGGATCTAGAAATTCTTCCCATTCTAAGGTCATATATTCTCCCTTGTTCTCATATTATCCTTCAAAAATATCTTTGATTTTTTCTCCAGATTCATATACAATAAATACAATGCTTATTATACCATAAATCCGCTTTCAACGATAAAGAAAAGGTAAGAAAAATGAAACATTTAGAAATTGAATTGAAAACACTCTTGAAAAAAGATGAATACAATCGTCTAAAGGACCAGTTCACAGACGTCACTCCTGTTCTTCAAAAAAATTACTACATCGACACGCCTGATTTTGAACTACGAGAAAAGAAAGTTGCTATGCGCATTCGCACTTTTGAAGACTGGGCAGAATTGACACTCAAAGTCCCTCAAAATATCGGAAACATGGAATACAATCAAAAATTGCAACTAAAAGATGCTGAAAACTATCTGAGCAATAAAGAACTTCCTCAAGGGCTTGTGCTCGATGAATTGGCGAAACATGGTATTAAAACAAGTGAATGGCAGATTCTTGGTTGTCTAACGACACTTCGCTATGAAATGCAAACAGCTATTGGTCTCATGGCGCTGGATGAAAGTCAGTACTTTGATATGACAGATTACGAATTAGAGCTTGAAGTTGAGAATCACGAGCAAGGGAAACAAGATTTCCAGCAATTTTTAGAGGAAAATCAGCTTACTTATCAAAAAGCTCCTTCAAAATTGGTTCGATTTGTCAAAAGCATGAAAAATAGCTGAAATAATCTCCATTTTTTGGTAAAATATAAGAGATAAAATACAAAAATCCCAGTTCATATAGGCTAGGCAGATAGGGCTAGGATTTAAAAAGTTTACAGAGGACGGTCTATAATGTCAGATAGAAAAAACATGAAACTTTTCGCACTCAACTCTAACCAAGAGATTGCACAGAAAATTGCTCAAGCTGTTGGTGTCCCACTTGGAAAACTATCATCACGTCAATTTTCAGATGGAGAAATCCAAGTAAATATCGAAGAAAGTGTCCGTGGTTATGATGTTTACATCATCCAATCAACAAGTTTCCCAGTTAACAACCACCTAATGGAGTTATTGATCATGGTTGATGCTTGTGTACGTGCAAGTGCCCACAGTATCAACGTTGTTCTTCCATATTTTGGCTATGCACGTCAAGACCGTATTGCTTCACCTCGTGAGCCACTTACAGCAAAACTAGTTGCCAATATGCTGGTTAAGGCTGGTGTCGATCGTATCCTTACGCTTGATTTGCATGCCGTTCAGGTTCAAGGCTTCTTTGACATTCCTGTTGACAACCTCTTCACAGTTCCTCTATTTGCAAAACATTACTGCGATAAGGGCCTACTTGGTTCAGATGTTGTTGTCGTTAGCCCTAAAAATTCAGGTGTAAAACGTGCTCGTAGCTTGGCTGAATACCTTGATGCTCCTATCGCCATTATCGACTACCCTCAAGACGATGCAACTCGCAACGAAGGTTATATTATCGGTGATGTTGAAGGTAAGAAAGCTATCTTGATTGACGATATTTTAAATACAGGACGTACCTTCTCTGAAGCTGCAAAAATCGTTGAACGTGAAGGAGCTACAGAAATTTATGCTGTTTCTAGTCACGGTCTCTTCGTCGAAGGAGCTGCTGAACTTCTTGACAATACTAAGATTAAAGAAATTCTTGTAACTGATTCAGTAGCAACAAAAGAGAAAACTCCTAAAAACGTATGCTACATCACTGCTAGTGAGTTAATTGGTGATGCTATCGTCCGTATCCACGAAAGAAAACCAGTCAGCCCACTCTTTGCCTACAACAAAAAGAAATAAGGTGATTCTTTGATTTATTTGGACAATGCTGCAACGACTCCTATGTCAGCAGTTGCTATTTCAGCTATGACCAAGGTTATGCAAGAAACCCATGGCAATCCATCTAGTATTCATGGTCATGGTCGTCAAGCTGGCAAACTCTTGAGAGAAGCCCGTCAGGAACTAGCCCAGTTACTGGGGACAAAACCTCAACACATCTTTTTCACTTCTGGTGGGACTGAAGGAAACAATACTGCCATCATTGGCTACTGCCTTCGTCACCAAGAACAAGGAAAACATATCATCACAACGGCCATCGAGCACCATGCTGTCCTTGAAACCATTGATTACTTGGTTCAACACTTTGGTTTTGAAGTAACCATTATCCAACCAGAAAATCAAGAAATCACGGCCCAGCAAATCCAAAAATCCTTACGTGATGATACGATTTTGGTTTCTACCATGTTTGCCAATAATGAGACAGGAAACCTATTGCCCATTGCTGAAATTGGCCAAATACTCAAGCAACACCCTGCCGCCTATCATGTCGACGCAGTTCAGGCTATTGGTAAAATCCCTATTCAACCAGAAAAATTGGGCATTGATTTTCTCACTGCTTCGGCACATAAATTCCATGGTCCTAAGGGAATTGGTTTTCTCTACGCTTCTAGCATGGACTTTGATTCCTATCTCCATGGTGGAGACCAAGAACAGAAGAAACGTGCAGGAACTGAAAATCTGCCTGCCATCGTAGGCATGGTTGCAGCCCTAAAAGAAGATCTAGAAAAACAAGAAGAACATTTTCAACATGTACAAAATTTAGAAACTGCCTTTCTTGCAGAGCTAGAGGGAATTCAATATTACTTGAATAGAGGCGAACACCATCTCCCTTATGTTCTCAATATTGGATTTCCTGGTCAGAAAAACGATCTCTTACTCCTTCGTCTAGATTTGGCTGGAATTTCAATCTCTACTGGCTCAGCCTGCACTGCAGGTATTGTCCAATCCAGCCATGTTCTTGAAGCCATGTACGGCCCGAATTCAGAACGCTTGAAGGAATCCGTTCGTATCAGTTTGTCGCCAGAAAATACTGTTGAAGACCTACATACCCTCGCAAAAACCTTAAAAGAAATTATCGGAGGTTAGCCATATGGCATTTGAAAAAACCATTCAGTTAAAAAATTGTCGTTACGACTACACTCTTAGCCCTTCTGTGAAAAAATTTACCCTCAAGGATAACACCTTTTTTGAGACTAAGGTTGGTAACTATGAATTGACTCGCCTTTTGGAAAAAGTTCCGAACAGCGGTGAGGGATTCCAACTCAAAATCATCATTAACAAGGAACTTACAGGTGCTAAAATCAATATCACTGACAAGTTTGGGCTACGTCTAGTTGATATTTTCAAATCAGAAGACCACCACATTCATCAGGAAAAATTCTATTTCCTCATGGATAGCTTGGTAGAACGTGGTGTCTTTACAAAATCGGAAAGATAGAGCCAAAATGTTTGAACTGACCTATAAGGATAGCTATCATGTAGAGCGCACTCTCAAGTATGAGGATTACGAGGCTCTCATGCTGGCTCTATCAGGATGTGTGACTCTGCCAGATACACTTTATGTAACTTCTTTGACCTTTAAAGGGCAGGAAGTTTACCAAGGACTGGTCGGAGACCTCTACCGTTTTCTATCACATGCAGATTTTTTACATCAAAACTAAGATTTTTCTTAGTTTTTTCTTATTTTTGTTGATTTTTTCACAATGTTTCTATAAAATAGAAGAATAGAAAGGTTGTGATTTTGTGAAAGATAAACAGTCTGCTATTCCAAAAGCAACAGCGAAAAGACTCTCTCTCTACTATCGAATTTTTAAGAGATTTCATGCAGAAAAGATTGAACGTGCCAACTCTAAGCAAATTGCAGAGGCTATCGGTATTGATTCCGCGACCGTACGTCGTGATTTTTCCTACTTTGGTGAACTAGGTCGCCGTGGTTTTGGCTATGATGTCAAAAAACTGATGACATTTTTTGCCGATTTACTCAATGATAACTCCATTACCAATGTCATGCTGGTTGGTATTGGAAATATGGGTCATGCCCTTCTCCACTACCGCTTCCACGAGCGTAACAAGATGAAAATTATCATGGCCTTTGACCTAGATGACCATCCCGAAGTCGGTACCCAAACTCCTGATGGAATTCCCATTTACGGGATTTCTCAAATCAAGGATAAAATCAAGGATGCTGATGTGAAGACTGCTATCCTGACAGTTCCCAGCGTCAAGTCACAAGAGGTTGCTAATCTCTTGGTGGATGCTGGCGTGAAAGGAATTCTCAGTTTTTCACCAGTCCATCTGCATTTACCAAAAGACGTGGTCGTTCAGTATGTCGATTTGACAAGTGAACTCCAAACCCTCCTCTACTTCATGCGAAAAGAGGATTAGAAAGCGAAAATCATTTTATGAAAAAACCAGTTATTGGGATTACAGGAAACGAAAAAACTCATCCAGATGATGACATCATGATGAGCTACGTAGCAAAAGGCTTTGTTGAAGGCGTTAAAGAAGCTGGAGGAATTCCCATCATCCTACCGATTGGTGATCAAGAAATGGCCTGCCACTATATCAGTATGATTGACAAGCTCATCTTGACAGGTGGGCAAAATGTTGATCCAAAATTCTATGGTGAACCAAAAACCATCGATAGCGATGACTACCACCCTCAAAGGGATATCTTTGAACTGGCCCTCATCAAGGAAGCTATTAAACAGAAAAAGCCAATTTTTTCTGTCTGCCGTGGAACTCAACTCTTTAACGTTGCCATGGGTGGAACTTTGTACCAAGATATCGAAGACCATTGGCAGGATTGTTCTGCTGAGTACACAACTCAACGCTTGATGACAGAGCCTGATACTGTTCTTCGAGAAATCTATGGAGAAATCTCCCATATCAACTCCTTCCACCACCAGAGTATTAAGGATTTAGCACCTAACTTAAAGATTGCAGCCCATGATCCTAAGGATGGTATCATTGAAGCTGTCATGAGTACGGATGATGTTGCCTTTCTCGGTGTCCAGTGGCATCCAGAGTTTCTTTTTGAAAATCGTCCCAAAGATAAAAACCTCTTTGACTATGTCGTTAATGAACTTTAGATTAAATCCGTCTTTTCACGATAACTAAAGTAATTAGAATGAGAGACAATCAAATGGTCCAAAAGGACAATCCCCATCAGGTCACAGGCTTCTTTTACAAGTTTAGTGACATGATCATCATTTCGGCTAGGGGCTACCGCTCCCGAAGGATGATTGTGAACCAATATGAGAGAAGTCGCCATATGCTTGATAGCATAGTGAAGAATCTCTCGCGGCTCAGCGATACTACGAGTTGCAGAACCGATAAAAATGGTCTGTTGATGGATGATTTGATTTTGAGTATTGAGATAGAGCGCCACCAGGTGCTCTTGTTTTTTATGTCCCAACTCCTGCTGCATCTTCTTGGCCAACTTTTGACTGCTGAGAATACTTTCCATCTCAAGAGTCTCATGTTTGTGAATACGATGGCCCAGTTCAATCATAGCTTGTAATTCTATGGCCTTAACTCGGCCAATACCAGACAGACTCTGCAATTCCTGCAGGGTCATTTTTTTCAAATCCGTTAGGCTTGAAAGATTGTTCAAAACTTTCTGGGCAATTTCAAAAACGCTAGCTTGACGTGTTCCTGTCCTAAGTAAAATAGCTAGCAACTCTTGATTACTGAGCGCTTCAACTCCTTCTTTTGCCAGCCTTTCTCTTGGCAACAGTGAATCTTCTTGGAATGAAATACTATACATAAAAATCCTCCTCACTTTATTATTCGTGAGAAGGATGGAAAATTATATTTTTTTCTCAATTGGGGCTACACTAGCTAAAAGTTTTTTCAAACCTACTTCTGGGAAATTGATTTTTAATTCCTGCGTAGCACCGCTTCCTGAAACTTCCAGAACGGTTCCCTCTCCCCATTTCTTGTGGAGAGCAATGTCACCAATAGACCAATTTGCTTCACTAGATGCTGATTTTGCTCCAGCAGTAAATTGACCAAATGGGAGACCGCTTGACTGGATAGTTTTTGGGGCCGCACTGCGTTTACGGTCTTGAAGAGCCTGAGCCAAACTCATACCTTGACCGAAGGCAACCCCACCACTGCTATAAGATGCCTTAAAGCTTGTATTGGCTGGACGAGCCAATCCTTGATACTCAAGTAAGTCTGAACTGATTTCGTTAATAAAACGAGTTGGACGGTTGTAGTTGGTACGACCAAAAAGCAGGCGTGAGTTGGCATTGGTCAGATAGAGAATTTTCTCTGCACGCGTGATACCTACATAGGCTAGACGGCGTTCTTCTTCTAATTCATCTTGATCTTCAGCTGCACGGCTAAGCGGAAAGACATTTTCTTCCATCCCAATCAAAAAGACAACTGGAAACTCGAGACCTTTGGCAGCGTGTAGGGTCATCAAGGTCACTTCTGATGTCTCCTGACTACCTGAATCTGTGTCCGCAATCAAGGCTAAATCATTTAAGAAGCGACTCAGTTTGTCCAGACCAGTTTCTTCTTCTGGCCCATCAGATGTGTCATCAAAGTTTTTCGTCACAGAAAGGAACTCTTCAATATTTTCAACCCTAGCCTTGCTTTCTAAAGTCGCTTGAGCATTTAGAATATCGACGTAACCTGTTTTTTCTAGGACGGCCTCAACCAACTCTGTAATGCTTAAGTGGTCCAGTTGCTCCCTCAAATCTAGAATCATATTGGCAAAATCCCAGATAGACTGGGCTGCTTTACCCTTGATACCAGATAACATGATGTTTGCAGAGGCATCTAGCATGGACATGTCTTGCATATTCACAAAGTCACGGATTTTCTCAACTGTACCTGGCCCAATTCCACGTTTCGGCTCGTTGATAATACGCTCAAAACTGATATTGTCACTCAAATTGGCAATGAGGTTGAGGTAAGCGATAATATCGCGGATTTCCTTACGGCTGTAGAACTTGGTTCCGCCAACCATGGTATAAGGGATGTTTGACTTGAGCAAGGCTTCTTCAATAGTACGAGACTGGGCGTTAGTACGATAGAGAACTGCAAAATCCTTGTGAAGGAAATTTTGACTCCGACCAAGTTCATCAATAGTTTTAGCCACAAATACAGCCTCATCCAGCTCATCATCGGCACGATAGTAAACAATTTGCTCCCCATCTGCATTTTGGGTCCAGAGATTCTTAGGACGGCGATTTTTATTGTTTTTAATAACCTCGTTGGCCGCTTGGAGAATAGTCTTAGTGGAACGGTAATTCTCCTCCAACAAGACAACCTTGGCTTGGGGATAATCTTTCTCAAAATCCAAAATATTCTGCATATCAGCACCACGCCAACCGTAGATAGACTGATCCGCATCCCCAACCACACAGATATTTTTAAAGCGAGACGCTAAGAGTTTGACCAATTGGTACTGAGCATGGTTGGTATCTTGGTACTCATCAACATGGATGTATTGGAATTTCTGTTGATAGTAAGTCAAAACATCAGGATTTTGATCAAAGAGACGCAGGGTCAACATAATCAAATCATCAAAATCAACCGACTCCGACTGACGCAATTCTTTTTGGTAAGCCGTGTAACACTGGGACACGATTTGCGTGTACATATCACCAGCTTGGGCAGCATAAGCCACATCATCAATCAAATCATTCTTAGCATTGGAAATAGTCCCTAAGATGCTCCGTTCATTCCATTTTTTAGGATCCAAGTTCAACTGCTTGAGAATACGTTTCATGAGAGTTCGCTGTTCACCAGGATCGACAATTGTAAAATTACGATTGTAGCCAATATGGTCTGCATCGCGACGCAAAATACGAACACACATGGAGTGGAAGGTCGCAATCAGACAGTCCTGCGTGGCTGGATTGAGGCTATAAGCCCGCTCTTTCATCTCACGCGCAGCCTTGTTGGTAAAGGTAATGGCCAAGATATTCCACGGATTGACCAGCTTTTCATCAATCAAATAAGCGATACGGTGGGTCAAAACTCGGGTCTTTCCAGAACCAGCCCCTGCCATGATCAACAAGGGACCTTCTGTCGTTTGCACCGCCTCAGCCTGACGGTCATTCATTCCATTTAATAATGCGTTCATCTTCTCTTCCTTACTCTTGAAGTCAATATTTCTATTATATCAGAATTCAGGGAAAATATCTTTACCTAGACTGGTTACATGTAGAAGGCAACTCTTTATATCTAGATAAAAAATGAGCTTGGATTAAAATCTCCAAACTCATTTAAAGTCAATTGCATTATACTAGAACAAGCCTAATACTGTTCCATCGCTTTCAACATCCATGTTGAGGGCTGCTGGTCGTTTTGGAAGTCCTGGCATGGTCATGACATCACCAGTTAAGGCAACAATAAAGCCTGCACCTAATTTTGGCACCAATTCGCGAATGGTAATTTCAAAGTTTTCAGGTGCTCCAAGTGCATTTGGATTGTCTGAGAAACTGTATTGAGTTTTAGCCATACAGATTGGCAATTTGTCCCAACCGTTTTGAACAATTTGAGCGATTTGCGTTTGAGCTTTCTTCTCAAAGTTTACTTTGCTACCACGGTAGATTTCAGTAACAATCTTTTCAATCTTTTCTTGGACAGAAAGGTCATTGTCATACAAACGTTTATAGTTAGCTGGGTTTTCAGCGATAGTCTTGACAACCGTTTCAGCAAGTGCTACTCCACCTTCTGCACCATCAGCCCAGACACTAGCCAATTCAACTGGTACATCAATTGAAGCACAAAGTTCTTTCAAGGCTGAAATTTCAGCTTCTGTATCAGATACAAATTCGTTAATCGCAACAACTGCTGGAATACCAAACTTACGAATGTTCTCAACATGGCGTTTCAAGTTGGCAAAACCAGCACGAACAGCTTCTACGTTTTCTTCTGTAAGAGCGTCTTTAGCTACGCCACCATTCATCTTAAGGGCACGAAGGGTTGCGACGATAACTACTGCATCTGGAGATGTTGGCAAGTTTGGTGTCTTGATATCAAGGAATTTCTCAGCACCAAGGTCTGCACCAAAACCAGCTTCAGTAACTGTGTAATCAGCCAAGTGAAGGGCTGTTGTAGTTGCTAAGACAGAGTTACATCCGTGAGCAATATTGGCAAATGGACCACCGTGTACAAAGGCAGGTGTACCGTAAATTGTCTGAACCAGGTTCGGTTTAATAGCATCCTTCAAAATCAAAGCCAAGGCACCTTCAACCTGCAAATCACCTACAGAAACTGGTGTACGGTCGTAACGATAACCAATAACGATATTCGCCAAACGACGTTTCAAGTCCTCGATGTCCGTTGCCAAGCAAAGAATTGCCATGATCTCTGAAGCAACTGTAATGTCAAAGCCATCCTCACGTGGAATACCATTTAGAGGGCCACCAAGCCCAACTGTTACATGGCGAAGAGCACGGTCGTTCAAGTCCACAACACGTTTCCAAAGGATACGACGTTGGTCAATTTCAAGCTCATTTCCTTGGTGCAAGTGGTTGTCAATCAAGGCAGAAAGAGCATTGTTAGCAGTTGTAATGGCATGCATATCCCCAGTAAAATGAAGGTTGATGTCTTCCATTGGCAAAACTTGAGCATAACCACCACCAGCGGCACCACCCTTAATCCCCATTACTGGACCAAGAGATGGTTCGCGGATAGCAATCATGGTTTTCTTACCAATCTTGTTCAAGGCATCCGCAAGACCAATAGTAATAGTTGATTTTCCTTCACCTGCAGGTGTTGGATTGATGGCGGTAACCAAGATCAATTTTCCAACTGGATTGCTCTCAACTGCACGAATTTTATCAAAGCTGAGCTTAGCCTTGTACTTTCCGTACAACTCCAAATCGTCGTAAGAAATACCAAGTTTCTCTACAACATCAACGATTGGCTTCAACTCAATACTCTGTGCGATTTCAATATCTGTTTTCATTCAAAACTCCTCTAACCTCTTATATGATAATTCATTATAACACAAAACAAGATTTTTAACATCCTAAAACTCTCTAAACGTTCGTAAATATCCCTATTTTTAAGGTTTTTAGAGACCTTTCTTAAATTTTATATGGCTTTATAGTTTGAAACTATAGAAAATCTTCGTTTTTACCAAAAATTTATCGCTTTCATTTTACTTACCGTTTATTTTTGTGTACAATAGTGCTATGAAAATTTTAGTTACATCGGGCGGTACCAGTGAAGCCATCGATAGCGTCCGCTCTATCACTAACCATTCTACAGGTCGCTTGGGGAAAATCATCACAGAAACCTTGCTTGCTGCAGGGCATGAAGTTTGTTTGATAACAACAAAACGAGCCGTGAAGCCAGAAGCACATCCCAACCTAAGCATTCTAGAAATTAAAGACACGAATGACCTTTTTCTTGAAATGAAAGAACAGGTTCAGGATTATCAAGTCTTGATTCACTCAATGGCCGTATCTGATTACACTCCTGTCTATATGACAGGGTTTGAGGAAGTTCAATCTAGTTCCAATCTAGAAGAATTTTTAAACAAGCAGAATCATCAAACTAAGATTTCTTCAACTGATGAGGTTCAGGTTTTGTTCCTAAAAAAGACACCTAAAATCATATCCCTAGTCAAGGAGTGGAATCCTGATATTCATCTGATTGGTTTCAAACTGCTGGTTGATGTCTCTGAGGATTATCTCATCGAGATTGCCAGAAAAAGTCTTATCAAGAACCAAGCAGACTTAATTATTGCAAATGACCTGACTCAAATCTCAGCAAACCAGCATCGTGCAATCTTTGTTGAGAAAGATCATCTTCAAACAGTCCAGACAAAAGAAGAAATTGCAAAACTCCTCCTTGAAAAAATTCAAGCCTATCATTCGTAGAAAGGAAAGCTATGGCAAACATTCTCTTGGCTGTAACGGGGTCTATCGCCTCTTACAAGTCGGCAGATTTAGTCAGTTCTCTAAAAAAACAAGGTCATCAAGTCACTGTTTTAATGACTCAGGCTGCTACAGAGTTTATCCAACCTTTGACTCTACAGGTATTATCACAGAATCCTGTCCACCTGGATGTCATGAAGGAACCCTATCCTGAACAGGTTAATCATATCGAACTTGGAAAAAAGGCGGATGTATTCATCGTGGCCCCTGCAACTGCTAACACTATCGCAAAACTAGCTCACGGCTTTGCGAACAACATGGTGACCAGTACGGCTCTAGCCTTGCCAAGTCATATTCCCAAACTCATCGCACCAGCAATGAATACAAAAATGTATGACCATCCGGCAACTCAGGCTAATCTGAAAACATTAGAAACCTACGGCTATCAGCTGATTGCTCCTAAGGAATCCCTACTAGCTTGTGGCGACCATGGACGAGGAGCTTTAGCTGACCTCACAATTATTTTAGAAAGAATAAAGGAAACTCTCGATGAAAAAACGCTCTAATATTGCACCCATTGCTATCTTTTTTGCAACCATGCTCGTGATACACTTTCTGAGCTCACTTATCTTTAACCTTTTTCCATTTCCAATCAAACCGACCATCGTTCATATTCCTGTCATTATTGCCAGCATTATTTACGGTCCACGCGTTGGAGTTACACTTGGATTTTTGATGGGGCTACTTAGCTTAACTGTTAACACGATTACAATTCTACCGACAAGTTACCTCTTCTCACCATTCGTACCAAATGGGAACATCTACTCAGCTATCATTGCAATTGTCCCACGTATTTTGATTGGTTTAACTCCTTATCTAGTCTATAAATTAATGAAAAACAAGACTGGTCTTATTCTAGCTGGTGCCCTGGGTTCACTTACCAATACAGTCTTTGTACTTGGTGGAATTTTCTACCTTTTTGGAAATGTTTTTGATGGTAATATCCAAAAACTCCTAGCAACCGTTATCTCAACAAATTCGATTGCCGAATTAGTCATTTCCGCAGTTCTAACCCTAGCCATTGTTCCAAGACTACAAACTTTAAAGAAATAAAAACAATCTCCGCTTTCAAACATGAAGGTGGAGATTTTGTTTGAAGTAGTTTCATTTTAGTGAAATCTTTACCAATATTTAATTTAAAACGACCTATAAACTTAAGTAAATCCTTGCTTTATTGCCTTGTTTGTTGTACTATACTAGTGTATATACAGTTAAAAAGGAGATTCTTATGAATACACGGAAAAAGACACAATTTATGACAATGACTGCCCTCTTAACGGCTATTGCAATTTTGATTCCAATTGTTATGCCTTTCAAGATTGTCATTCCACCTGCTTCCTATACTTTAGGAAGCCACATCGCTATTTTTATTGCCATGTTCTTGTCGCCCTTGATGGCTGTTTTTGTCATCCTAGCCTCTAGTTTTGGATTTTTGATGGCTGGCTATCCCATGGTTATCGTTTTTCGAGCTTTTTCCCATATCTTTTTTGGGACTTTGGGAGCTCTTTACCTACAAAAATTCCCCGATACCCTAGATAAACCAAAATCTTCCTGGGTTGTCAACTTTGTTTTGGCTATTGTTCATGCCCTTGCTGAAGTATTGGCCTGTGTCGTTTTTTACGCAACTTCTGGTACCAATGTAGAAAATATGTTTTATGTTCTATTTGTGCTAGTTGGATTTGGCACAATTATCCATAGTATGGTAGACTATACATTAGCACTAGCTGTCTATAAAGTGCTTCGAAAACGTCATTAAAAGGAAGAACTATGACAAAAGATCGCAAACAAGCCCTGCTCCAACTCTTGAAAGAAGCTCCTAAAGCCCTTAATGGCCAAAGTTTGGCGGAACATTTTCATGTCACACGTCAGGTCATTGTGCAGGACATTGCAATTTTAAGAGCCGATGGTGCTCCTATCCTATCCACCAATCGTGGCTACGTCTATAAGCAAATTGAAACCAATCCTTATGTTCACAAACTTTTCAAAGTGAAACATGAAGTTGAAGAAATCGGTCAAGAACTCCTTGCTATCGTCGATAATGGAGGACGTGTCCAGAATACTTTGATTGACCATCCCGTTTATGGAGAAATTGAAACCTTGCTGAAACTGTCTTGCCGCCGAGACGTTCAACATTTTCTAGAACAAGTCGAGCATTCTGATTTTAAACCTTTATCTGAATTGACAGATGGTGTCCATTACCACCTAGTTGAAGCCGAAACACAACAAGACCTCCACTATATTGAGGAGGCCTTGGATCAGCTTGGTTATTTAGTAAAGGATTAGAAAATTTTCTTTTCCCAATCGTCTTCTGTACGGCGAGGGTAGAAAAATTCAGATTTGTCCGGAGCTTCCATCATCTCCATCAAAGGTAGCATATCATAGGCCAGATCCAAGTTTGGAATCTGGTCTTTTTGCACCCAAGAAACTTCTCCTTCATCTGAAGAGCGAAGGGTCCCAGAGAAGTCAGTTGCCTTATAACAAACGACAATATAGCGCCCACCTGTATCTAGTGGCCAATTTTTAATGCCGACAAGTTGAGGATTTTGGATAGTCAACCCTGTTTCTTCATAGATTTCACGAATGACAGACTCTGCGAAAGACTCGCCATTTTCTACATGGCCTCCTGGAAAGGCATAACCAGACCAACGATTGGTTTCAGGAGCACGGTACTGCATAACCACGCGCTGGGTTTCTATGTCTTCAATCAGACAAATGTTTGTTAAAATTGTTAATTGGGAACGGGACATAAATTTACTCGCTTTCTAATTTTGAATTATCTTTCACTTTAAACTTAATTACCTTATAACTATGAAACTTTAAAAAGACACTACTACCTGAACGCCATCCTTTAGCACTATAGTAGTAAGAAAACTCATATAAGGAATCTGGTATCTCTGAATTATCTATCCGTTTGAAATAAATTTTGCCATTCCATCTTCTGCTCTGAATCGTTCTCAACTTAACGATAAGGGATCTTTGAACTTTCTATCTCTATATCAGGATTGGCAAGTTTGAGATAAGGAGCAATATAGTCTGCATCCGTAACCTTTGGACCTAGAATGACTTTTGAGTATTTCAAAGGAGCCAGATTGATGTATACAAATAAATCATATCTGCCATAATCTTTCGGGCTTAATACAATATACTTTCTAAAATCATTATAGTTAACTTTATCAAAAACTTCTAACCCAATTTCTTCTTTCTTAAAGTATTTCTCATTTGATGAGTCATTAGCATCTCTATTAATAATATTTTGTATCTCTGTATCGTCTAAATTAATTAAAATACGATACTCCATTTCATACTCATAGTCTTTAACTTTAAAAAGGTAAGAAATCTTCTTCAATTTCTCAGCAAAACCTATTAATTCTTCTTCAGCTTTAAGCTCTTGTAATTTTTCAAAAATCTGTTTTAATTTATCAAGAAATTTACCAACATCTGTTGCATCTTTATTCTCTGACATTAAATCTAAATAATGAACTTTAACAAACTCAATGTATTTATGTGCAACAATGCCTTCAAGATAAGTCTTATCATATTCAAGAAATGCACCTTGAGAGGAATCAGCATACTCCTTCCACATAGGTAGGCTATCAGATACTGTAGTTAGAGAAGATATAAAGACATTAGAAGTTTGGTATTGTTGAAAAAAAGTATTATCCATACCCAAATAATCATATATTACTCTTCCTTCCATCGGGTCATTTAACTGCTTGAGATTAGTCAGTCGTAAAAATGGAGGTTGAGTTTCAGAATTATTTTCATTATTCCAGTCTGCTTTTATAAGAAAATTTGTTAATGTGTCAATCTTAGTATAATGTCCAAAGGAACCAATTTCTTTTAACTCTTCAGCATCAACAGTCAATTTATAACGTATATAGTATATAATCTTATCTGCTTGTTTTAAAAGTTGTTCAGCGTCTAATGATGAGATAGATTCTGAATCACTTTGCTTATTCAAGTAATCATTATCATACTTCTCAATTAACTTAATAGCTCGGTTTCGGATGATATCAGAATCATTTTCTTCTGCTATCTTTCGAACAATTACTATCGAATCTTCAATCACGTCATCAAAGTTTCTTGATACAAAATCCAAGTATTTCTCAACATAATTAGATTGAGGGTTATTGAAATAATAGTTATTAATTGTTTCGAGATGTTCATTTTTAAAAATAGATACCATCTCATCTAATTCAAAATACCAATAGTCAATTCTCTCAAAATCAATATCTTGGAATATAAAACTTATAAATGTTTCTAATTCCCTCTTAAAATAGATTCTTCTTTCTTCTGGTAAACTATTTTGTCTAAATAATTGAACAAAAACTGAAAATAAGTCCGAAATATGGTATTCTACAACCTCTAGATTTTCTTTTAATATTAAATCAAGGATTTTAAAGAAATAACTATCATTTTCAAACAGTTTAGAATATTCTTCATATCTTTCGGTTTTAAATAAATAGAAATAAAGAGTATCTAAATAATAAAATATTGCATTCCAACTATATACTTGTGAATTTTTTGATAGTATTTTATTTATGGACTCTAAAATCTTTTTGTGGATAATTTTATCAATATTCTCTTCAAAAACTCTAAAAATATAAAGAACAGGTTTAACATATTTCAATTGTTCTTCTTCAGATAACTTTAAATATTGATTACTAAAATTTTCAAGTTCGTATTTCAGTTTTATTTCATCTAAGGAATCAAAATGATCCATTAATTCAGATTCACTAAATTTATCTGTAAAATAATTTAAATTTTCCATTCTATATCCTTCTTTAACTTTACCCCAACGCCTTGACTTCCAGCATCATATCACGGATCTGAGCTGCTAGTTCAAAGTCAAGCACTTCAACGGCTTCTTGCATTTGTTTTTCTAGTTTCTTAACAAGTTCTTTGCGCTCTTGTTTGTTGAGGCTATTGATGTCAACTTCCTTGTCTTCTTCCTTAGCAACCGCCTTGGTCACAGCAATCAGGTCACGGATTTCTTTCTTGATTGTCTGTGGTACGACACCATGCTCTTCATTATAAGCCATCTGGATTTTGCGACGACGAGCAGTTTCATCGATAGCACGTTGCATAGACTGAGTTATCGTGTCCGCATACATGATAACATGCCCTTCGCTGTTACGGGCAGCACGTCCAATAGTCTGGATGAGTCCACGTTCGTTACGGAGGAAACCTTCCTTGTCAGCATCGAGAATCGCTACGAGGCTCACTTCAGGAACGTCAATTCCTTCACGAAGGAGGTTGATTCCGACCAAGACATCAAAGACACCCAAGCGCAGGTCACGGATAATCTCTGTCCGCTCTAAAGTCTTGATATCTGAGTGCATGTACTTGACCTTGATGCCCATTTCTTTGAAGTAGTCGGTCAAGTCTTCTGCCATTTTCTTGGTCAAGGTGGTGATAAAGGTTCGTTCGTTCTTTTCAACACGGGCATTAATTTCACCTAAGAGGTCATCAATCTGTCCCATTGTCGGACGGACTTCTACCTCTGGATCCAATAGTCCTGTTGGACGAATGATTTGCTCAATCACTGTCTCAGTCTGTTCATTTTCATAGTCACCAGGTGTCGCTGAAACGTAAACAATCTGATGCACATGGCTTTCAAACTCTTCACGACGGAGAGGCCGATTGTCCAAAGCTGATGGCAAACGAAAACCATAATTAACCAGCATTTCCTTACGCGAACGGTCTCCATTGTACATTCCCTTGATTTGCCCCATAGTCATGTGACTCTCGTCAATCATGATTAAGAAATCATCTGGGAAGAAATCGAGAAGCGTATAAGGAGGCTCACCTTCGCTACGACCATCCATGTGGCGTGAATAGTTTTCAACCCCGTTGGTATAGCCCATCTCACGCAACATCTCAATATCATACTCTGTCCGCTGTTTCAAACGCTGGGCTTCTAGCAGTTTACCTTCCTTTTCAAAGACAGCTAACTGCTCCTCTAACTCTGCTTGAATTTTAGCAATGGCAACTTCCATGTGGTCATCATTGGTCACGAAATGAGTCGCAGGGAAAATCGCCAAATGATCCACTTCTCCCAATACCTGACCAGTCAAGGCTTCAACCTCACGAATACGGTCAATTTCGTCTCCAAAAAATTCTACTCGAAAGGCATGCTCATCACGGGAGGCTGGGAAAATCTCCACTACATCCCCACGAACGCGAAATCTTCCGCGTTGGAAATCAATATCATTTCGTTCAAACTGGATATCAACCAAGTCATTCAAGAGTTTATCACGAGAAATTTCAAGACCTGGACGGAGACTAACGACACTATCAGCGTATTCCTTGGGCGACCCCAAACCATAGATACAAGAGACTGAGGCAACGACAATAACATCATTACGCTCCAGAAGGGCTGAAGTCGCTGAGTGTCGAAGTTTGTCAATCTCATCATTGACAGAGCTATCCTTTTCAATATAGGTATCGCTAGAAGGGACATAGGCCTCAGGTTGGTAATAATCATAGTAAGACACAAAGTACTCAACTGCATTTTCAGGGAAAAATTCCTTAAATTCCCCATAGAGCTGTCCTGCTAGAGTTTTATTGTGGGCGATGACCAGAGTTGGTTTATTGACTTTGGAAATGACCTGACTCATGGTATAGGTCTTCCCTGTACCAGTCGCCCCCATCAGAATCTGAGCTTTTTCTCCACCCTCGATATTATCAACCAACTGCTCGATAGCTTGGGGTTGATCTCCTGATGGTTGATATTTTGATACTAGTTTAAATTGATTATCTGTAATGCGATTGATCATAAGAATCCTCTTTCCATGTGCTATTCCTATTTTAGCATACTTATAGCATTTTCACGAAGAAAAGGACGGACCGAAGTCACATCCTTTCATTTTCTTTCTTTAATTGATAGCCAAGATAGACAATCAAAAGTAGCAAGACTAGACTTGTCATGATAGAACCTTCTATGCCAAAAGAACCACCTGATAGCCAATCTTGATTACCTTGTGGTAAAAAGGTCATCAAAGACGTTCCTGACTGCTGACCACTAACTAAAATCCCAAAGAGATTTCCCTGAGCAAAATTCCAGGCTCCATGAATACCTGCAACACCCCAAACTGTATCATTTTTGAGAAGGTAAAGAGCCATGGCAACTCCGAATAAAAAGAGATTCACTAGAGATAGAGGGGTTAGACCAGAATTGCCCACATGCAGTAGGGTGAAGAACAGGCTAGATATAAGAACAGCAAGTTTTATATTGGTTCTTGAGGCCAATTGAGGAAGGAGCCAGGCACGGGACACCACTTCTTCCGCTGTCCCCTGTAGGATCCAAAATGGGATAGTAAAAATGATAAAGACAAGCGAATAAGGATTCAAATGAATGGACTCAAAACGATATTGCCCCAAGGCCACTAAACCTAACAAGGTCAGAAGAAAAAGTGCCAGACCTAGCCCAAATCCTTTCAGAAGATTGCTGAGGAAATTCTCTCTATAAAATCCCAAAGTTCGAATAGGTCTTTTCTCAACTTTTTTAGTCCATCTGAACACAGTGTTGAGAATAAAACCAAAGGCCAGCAATTCTAAAATTAAATGAAAGTCACTTGTTTTATCCATCAAGCCCTGCTGCAAGGTCTGCAAGTAAGTTGCAAAAGCTTGACCAGCCTCTCCAAAATTTCTAGCAAGTCCGATGAGAGCTAACAAACTAATACCATATAAAGTATAAGCCACAAACTCTCCTATAAAGACAAAAACAAAGGCTAACAAGGGGCTTGTGTAAATGTTTAAACTCATTTTAGAAGTTTCAAAGTCTTTTAAGATTCTTTTGTCTTTCATAACTTTATCCTCTTTTACTATACGATATACCTTTATTATAGCACTTCTGTTGTGTGATTCAAGACAAAACCAGAATTATAGATGTCATATTTTCTTACACGAAAATATAAAAATTTGCCTTTTTTTACTTTTTCTGATATAATGGGAAAATATTCGGAAAAGGAGACTAAAAATGAAGAAAAAATTTCTAGCATTTTTGCTAATTTTATTCCCAATTTTCTCATTAGGTATTGCCAACGCTGAAACGATTAAGATTGTTTCTGATACCGCCTATGCACCTTTTGAGTTTAAAGATTCAGATCAAACTTATAAAGGAATTGATGTTGATATTATCAACAAAGTCGCTGAGATTAAAGGATGGAACATTCAGATGTCTTATCCTGGATTTGACGCAGCGGTCAATGCGGTTCAAGCTGGTCAAGCTGACGCTATCATGGCAGGAATGACAAAGACTAAAGAACGTGAAAAAGTCTTCACCATGTCTGATACTTATTATGATACAAAAGTTGTCATTGCAACTACTAAGGCACACAAGATTAGTAAATATGACCAATTAAAAGGAAAAACTGTTGGTGTTAAAAACGGAACAGCCGCTCAACGTTTCCTTGAAAGTATCAAGGATAAATACGGCTTCACTATTAAAACATTTGACACTGGTGATTTGATGAACAACAGCTTGAGTGCTGGTGCCATTGATGCCATGATGGATGACAAACCTGTTATCGAGTATGCGATTAACCAAGGTCAAGACCTCCATATTGAAATGGATGGTGAAGCTGTAGGAAGTTTTGCTTTCGGTGTTAAAAAAGGAAGCAAATACGAGCACCTAGTTACTGAATTTAACCAAGCCTTGGCTGAAATGAAAAAAGATGGTAGTCTTGATAAAATCATCAAGAAATGGACTGCATCATCTTCTTCAGCAGTGCCAACTACAACGACTGCAGCTGGTCTAAAAGCAACTCCTGTTAAAGCTAAATACATCATTGCCAGCGATTCTTCTTTTGCACCTTTTGTTTTCCAAAACTCAAGCAACCAATTTACTGGTATTGATATGGACTTGATTAAGGCAATCGCTAAAGACCAAGGTTTTGAAATTGAAATTACCAACCCAGGTTTTGATGCTGCTATCAGTGCTGTCCAAGCTGGTCAAGCTGATGGTATCATTGCTGGTATGTCTGTCACAGATGCTCGTAAGGCAACTTTTGACTTCTCAGAATCATACTACACTGCTAATACTATCCTTGGTGTAAAAGAATCAAGTTCAATTTCCTCATATGAAGACTTGAAAGGGAAGACAGTTGGTGTTAAAAACGGAACAGCTTCTCAAACCTTCCTAACAGAAAATCAAAGCAAATACGGCTACAAAATCAAAACCTTCGCTGATGGTTCGTCAATGTATGACAGTCTAAATACTGGGGCCATCGATGCTGTTATGGATGATGAGCCTGTCCTCAAATATTCTATCAGCCAAGGACAAAAATTGAAAACCCCAATCGCTGGAACTCCAATCGGTGAAACAGCTTTTGCCGTTAAAAAAGGAGCAAATCCAGAATTGATTGAAATGTTCAATAACGGACTTGCAAACCTTAAAGCAAACGGAGAATTCCAAAAGATTCTTGATAAGTACCTAGCTAGTGAATCATCATCTGCTTCAACAAGCACTGTTGACGAAACAACTATCTGGGGCTTGCTCCAAAACAACTACAAACAACTCCTTAGCGGGCTTGGTATCACTCTTGCTCTAGCTCTTATCTCATTTGCTATTGCCATTGTTATCGGGATTATCTTTGGTATGTTTAGTGTCAGCCCGTATAAATCTCTTCGTGTGATCTCTGAGATTTTCGTTGACGTTATCCGTGGTATTCCATTGATGATTCTTGCAGCCTTCATCTTCTGGGGAATTCCAAACTTCATCGAGTCTATGACAGGCCAACAAAGTCCAATTAACGACTTCGTAGCTGGTACTATTGCCCTCTCACTCAATGCAGCAGCTTATATCGCTGAAATCGTTCGTGGTGGTATCCAGGCTGTTCCAGTTGGACAAATGGAAGCCAGCCGAAGCTTGGGTATCTCTTATGGAAAAACCATGCGTAAGATTATCTTGCCACAAGCAACTAAATTGATGTTGCCAAACTTTGTCAACCAATTCGTTATCGCTCTTAAAGATACAACTATCGTATCTGCTATCGGTTTGGTGGAACTCTTCCAAACTGGTAAGATTATCATCGCGCGTAACTACCAAAGTTTCAAGATGTATGCAATCCTTGCTATCTTCTATCTTGTAATTATCACACTTTTGACTAGACTAGCGAAACGCTTAGAAAAGAGGATTCGTTAATGGCAAAATTAAAAATTGATGTAAATGATTTACACAAACATTATGGAAAAAATGAGGTTTTAAAAGGAATCACGACTAAATTCTATGAAGGAGATGTTGTTTGTATCATCGGTCCTTCAGGTTCTGGTAAGTCAACTTTCCTCCGTAGCCTCAATCTTCTAGAAGAAGTCACTAGTGGTCACATCACTGTGAACGGTTACGACTTAACTGAAAAAACTACCAACGTTGACCACGTCCGTGAAAATATTGGAATGGTTTTCCAACACTTCAACCTCTTCCCACACATGTCTGTATTGGACAACATCACTTTTGCTCCTATTGAGCACAAGTTGATGACTAAGGAAGAAGCTGAGAAATTGGGAATGGAGTTGCTTGACAAGGTTGGGCTAGCAGATAAAGCTAATGCTAACCCAGATAGCCTATCAGGTGGTCAAAAACAACGTGTGGCCATCGCTCGTGGACTCGCCATGAATCCTGATATCATGCTCTTTGATGAACCAACTTCTGCCCTTGACCCTGAGATGGTTGGAGACGTACTAAACGTTATGAAGGAATTGGCTGAGCAAGGTATGACCATGATTATCGTAACCCATGAGATGGGATTTGCCCGTCAAGTTGCTAACCGAGTTATCTTTACTGCAGATGGCGAATTCCTTGAAGACGGAACACCTGATCAAATTTTTGACAACCCACAACACCCACGTCTGAAAGAGTTCTTGGACAAGGTATTAAACGTCTAAACGCAAACTGTAAGGATTTCCTTGCAGTTTTTTTCTATCTCGTATTGGATTTTTTGATTTTTAGGAAAATTATGTTAGAATTAAGTTTATGAAATGAGGTTTCCTCATACCTAGCAAGACTAGGAATAAAATAGAAATTAGGTAGCTAGATGTCATCTAAGGTTATTGTTACAATTTTCGGTGCGAGTGGAGACCTGGCTAAACGCAAGCTCTACCCTTCCCTTTTTAGACTATATAAATCCGGCAATCTTTCCGAGCACTTTGCAGTCATTGGAACTGCTCGTCGTCCTTGGAGCAAGGAATATTTTGAATCTGTTGTAGTCGAATCGATCCTTGATTTGGCAGATAGTACCGAACAGGCTCAAGAGTTCGCTAGCCACTTCTACTATCAAAGTCACGATGTCAATGATACAGAACACTACATTGCTTTGCGTCAATTGCAGGCTGAACTAAATGACAAGTATCAAGCTGAACACAACAAGCTCTTCTTCTTGTCTATGGCGCCTCAATTCTTTGGAACTATCGCAAAACACCTCAAGTCTGAAAACATTGTGGATGGTAAAGGTTTTGAGCGCTTAATCGTTGAAAAACCATTTGGTACAGATTACGCAACTGCAAGCAAGTTGAATGACGAGCTCCTAGCAACATTTGACGAAGAACAAATTTTCCGTATCGACCATTATCTTGGTAAGGAAATGATTCAAAGCATCTTTGCAGTTCGCTTTGCCAACCTGATTTTTGAAAATGTTTGGAACAAGGACTTTATCGACAATGTTCAAATTACCTTTGCAGAGCGCTTGGGTGTAGAAGAACGTGGTGGCTACTATGACCAATCTGGTGCCCTCCGTGACATGGTACAAAACCACACTCTACAACTGCTTTCCCTCCTTGCCATGGACAAGCCAGCAAGCTTCACAAAAGATGAGATTCGTGCTGAAAAGATTAAGGTCTTTAAAAATCTCTATCATCCAACTGATGAAGAACTTAAAGAACACTTTATCCGTGGTCAATACCGCTCTGGTAAGATTGATGGCATGAAATACATCTCTTACCGTAGCGAGCCAAATGTAAATCCAGAATCAACAACTGAAACCTTTGCATCTGGTGCCTTCTTTGTAGACAGCGATCGATTCCGTGGTGTTCCTTTCTTCTTCCGTACTGGTAAACGTCTGACTGAAAAAGGAACTCATGTCAACATCGTCTTTAAACAAATGGATTCTATCTTTGGAGAACCACTTGCTCCAAACATTTTGACCATCTATATCCAACCAACAGAAGGCTTCTCTCTCAGTCTAAATGGGAAGCAGGTAGGAGAAGAATTCAACTTGGCTCCTAACTCACTGGATTACCGTACAGATGCGACCGCAACTGGTGCTTCTCCAGAACCATACGAGAAATTGATTTATGATGTCCTAAACAACAACTCAACTAACTTTAGCCACTGGGATGAAGTTGGTGCGTCATGGAAATTGATTGACCGTATCGAAGAACTCTGGGCTGAAAATGGTGCCCCACTTCATGACTATAAAGCTGGAAGCATGGGACCTCAAGCTAGCTTTGACTTACTTGAAAAATTCGGTGCCAAATGGACTTGGCAACCAGATATCGCCTATCGTCAAGATGGTCGCTTAGAATAAAAAAATTTCCTGCAAGTTTGTACCTTGCAGGATTTTCTTTATCATCAAATTAAGCCTTCCAAGAGACCCTTCATAAAGTTTTCTGAGTTAAACTCACCAATATCATCGATTTTTTCACCAAAACCAATCAATTTTACAGGAATATTGAGTTCTTCTCGGATGGCTAGAACAACACCACCTCGAGCAGTTCCATCAATCTTAGTCAAGACAATACCTGTCAAAGGGGTAATTTTCGAAAATTCTTTGGCCTGTACCAGGGCATTTTGACCTGTTGATGCATCAAGTGCCAAGAAGGTTTCATGCGGTGCTTCTGGTACAACACGTTTGATGATACGACCAATCTTTTCCAACTCAGCCATAAGATTGTCCTTATTTTGTAGACGACCAGCAGTATCAATCATGAGAATATCAATCCCTTCTGCTACAGCACGTTCCATACCATCAAAGACAACGCTGGCTGGATCAGCTTTTTCAGGTCCAGTCACAACTGGAACGTCCACACGACGACCCCATTCAGCTAGCTGGGCTACTGCCCCTGCACGGAAGGTATCTGCCGCAACCAACATAACCTTCTTTCCTGCTTGTTTGTAGCGGTGGGCTAGTTTTCCGATAGAAGTTGTTTTCCCAACACCATTCACACCCACAAAGAGCATGACTGTCAAGCCATCTTGGAAGTGGATGCTTTCATCATAGTTTCCATCCTTTTCATAAAGCTCAACCAATTTTTCAATGATGACACGGCGAAGTGCGTCTGGTTTCTTGGCGTTTTCAAGCTTGGCCTCGTAACGAAGCTCCTCTGTTAAGTTAGAAGCGACTTGGACACCAACGTCGCTCATGATCAGCAGTTCTTCCAACTCCTCGAAGAATTCTTCATCGACAGAGCGGAAATTAGCAAAGAAGGCGTTCAAACGAGCTCCGAAGCCTGTACGAGTTTTCTTAAGACTGCGGTCATATTTTTCCTGAACAGTTTCTTTTGCTTGAGTCATTTCTGGTTCAAGCACTTCAGAACTATTTTCTTCTACAATCTCTAGGAGCTCAGTATTCTCTTCCTCTGTGACTTCTTCTGAGTTTGACAATTCTTCAACTTCTTCTTGAGAAACTTCTACAACTGGCTCTGAATCATGACTTTCTTCAACTGTCTCTTGATTTTCCTCTTCTTGGAGCGCAACTTGTTCAACAACTTCAACCTCTGCTTCTTCTTGAGAAACTTCCTCAGCTTCTGTAAGGGCAGGCTCCGTATCTTCAGACAAATCAAGATTTTCTAGAGCTTCTTTTACAACTTCTTCGATTTTAGGTTCTTCTTTTTTTCCGAATAGACGGTCAAATAATCCCATATCTTAGTTCTCCTTTAGCACATATTCTTCGATAGCCCAGGCAACAGCTTCTTCATCATTGGTCATTGGAGTCACTACATTTGCGACTGCCTTGACTTCAGGAACAGCGTTTTGCATGGCAACACCGAGCCCTGCCCATTCAATCATAGAGAGGTCATTGGCTTCATCACCACAGGCCATCACTTGGCTTTGATCAATTCCAAGATGGCTGATTAGTTTTGCCAAACCTGTTGCTTTATGAACATTCTTTGGTGACCACTCTAGCAACATTTCACGTGATTTAAAGATTTCATATTGGTCAAACAATTCTGGAGAAATCTTCTGAATGGCTGCATCCAAGGGTTCTTGAGCAAAGGCAGTCACGCATTTATTATAAGTCATTTGACTAGATAGGTCTTCAAAGTCCACTGGAACAAAGGTCAAAGCTGGATTGAATTTGGCATAAAGACTTTCTTGATCCGATTGAATTTGATAAACAGTTCCTTCTGAAATAGCATCAAGAGGCAGTGATAATTTCTCTGTTTCTTCATACAAGCGTGCTACATCATCATATGAAAAGACTGTTTTATCAAGGATTTCACCTGTATTTTTCTGAACTAATCCACCATTAAAAGTAATGGTGTACTCATCTTCCTGACCGTCAGTCCCTAGCTCATGGAGAAAGAAATCCATTGCTTTTAAGGGACGACCTGTTGTCAAAACCACCTTAATCCCACGATCACGCGCCGCTTTCAAAGTTGCCTTGGTACGATCCGTCAGTCTTTTATCAGTAGTCAACAAGGTCCCGTCCAAGTCCAAAGCAATCAATTTTATATCTGCCATTATAAGCCCTCCATATAAGCTATAACCGACTGGTCCTTATGGTGACCAATCACTGTCTCTGCTAATTCTAAAATTTCAGGTCGTGCATTTTCAGGAGCTACAGGATGTCCCACAACCTGCATCATATGCAAGTCATTTAGATTGTCTCCAAAAGCCATAACCTGATCCATTGTGATACCAAGTTTTTTAGCTAATTCAACAATGGCCACACCCTTATCGACATAGTCCAGAACAATATCAATGGATTCAAAGCCAGTTGTCATGGCCTTAACACCAGGGACATTTTCGTTTACCCAAGCTTCCCCAGCTTCTAGCGTTTCTTCTGTGAAGTTGGTTGTAAATTTGAAAATGTCATCTTTAATATCTTCCAGACTCGCTACTTTTTGGATATTTTCATTATAGTGCTGACTCACTTTTAAATAGGTCTCATCAACCGTATCTAGAACATAAGCTCCCTTTTTTCCCGTCAAGAGCAGTTTATTGATATCTACATAAGGTGACGTTTTCAGCCTTTCAAAAGTTGATAGATAAAACTCACGAGACATGGTCGCTTCATACAAGTCTTGACCTCGATACTCTACCAAACTGCCATTTTCTGCGATAAAAATAATGTCATCACGAACATCAGCAAATAATTTTTCTAAGGATAGAAATCCGCGCCCCGAAGCCACCGCAAAGTAAATCCCTTTTTCCTTGTAGGAAACCAAGAGAGACTTGAGACGGTCCATATCAAAGCGCCCATTCCCATCTAGAAAGGTTCCATCCATATCTGTTGCTACTAGTTTAATCATAAAATCTTTCTTACTCCGATTAGTAAATCTACCTCCTATTATACCATAGATAAGTAGAAAAAGGACTAGTCTATCAGCTTTGCATCTCTTTTATCCTTCTCTACTAGCTAGTACTGTTTCTAACTTTTAAAAAAGCTCGTAAAATTAAAATCGTGCAACTTTTTTCAGATACTTTTAAAAGATTGATTTCCCTATATTTTTCCTTTATACTGGATAAAAAGGAGAATAGTATGTCAGAAACAAATCACGAAATCGATTCAAATTTTGCAGGTCGTTTAAATATCCTGCGTGCTGGTGTTCTTGGTGCCAATGATGGGATTATTTCCATTGCTGGTGTGGTTATTGGGGTTGCCAGTGCTACGAGCAATATCTGGATTATCTTTTTATCAGGATTTGCAGCTATTTTGGCCGGTGCCTTTTCAATGGCTGGTGGAGAATATGTATCCGTTTCAACTCAAAAAGATACCGAGGAAGCGGCCGTTGCGCGTGAGCAGCTCTTGCTAGACCAAGATATGGAACTAGCCAAAAAATCCCTCTGTGCTGCCTATATCCAAAATGGAGAATGTGAAACCTCTGCTCAACTCTTGACCAATAAGGCCTTTCTTAAAAATCCCCTCAAGGCTTTGGTAGAGGAAAAATATGGGATTGAGTATGAAGAGTTTACCAATCCTTGGCATGCTGCTATCTCTAGCTTTATTTCTTTTTTCCT